>JBLMXH010000028.1:0-6323 GCA_050257685.1 Nitrospirota bacterium | reverse complement strand
GATGCGGGAGATCGACGATGCCATCTCGATCCAAATCGAGCTTAAGCTCCGTGTCCCAAAGATTCCCGACTCCGTGAACTGCCCAGAGGCTGGCGGAGACATCTGATGCGCCGGTCTCAATGGAATGAAGGTTGCCAGTGAAAATATTTTCGGTGAAACGGTTGCCGTCCGAGTTCGAGCTAAACCGAAGGCCGATGTAATTTCGCGTGACCCGATTCCCTACGACTTCATTTTGATTGCATTGGTTAAACGAAAGCCCAACCGCGTTTTCGCTGATCTCGTTTTGCTCGAGGCGGCTGTTGTCGGAAGATTGGAAAATGAGGCCGTAGGCGCGGTAGCCTCGATTATTTACGAACCGGTTACCGCGCACGACCATGTCTTTGGAAAACATGATCGCGGCGCCAGCCGCATTTTCGGTAAATGTGTTGTTTTCAAAAATATTCGCGTCTGAATACATGTAATGAAGCCCGTAGCGGACTTCGTGGATGAGATTGTTTTCGACGCGCGAATGGTTCGTAAACGAAAAGTAAATGCCGTCCCGCGCGTCGCTGATTTCGTTGCCGCGGATCAAATTCCCTTCACAATTCCATTGGTGAATTCCGTTGCCGCGACGGTTTGCAGCGAGAGTGGTGTCGCAGTTTTCGGCGCTTTGACCGATTCCCTTTTCCACCGGCTCGGCTGATGCAGCGAGAGTTGTTTTGCCTTGGATCCGGTTGTTCAGAATCTGCGCGCCGGAAATTTTCTTTAGGTAAACGCCGTGCAGAGAATCGGCGATGGTGCAATTCTCAATTGTAGCGCGATTTCCGATGACGAAGACGGCGGCGTCATCATCGGATAATTGCAGTCCAGAGCCGGTGATGCGCAATCCGCGAATCGTTACATCATCCGCTGCAACCGTCACCACCTTGCCAGTCCCATTGCCGCGGATCTCGGCGCCGGCCTCGCCGACGAGCGTAAGCGGCTTGTTAATCTTAATGGCCCCGGCGTGAACACCAGCCTCGACGCGGATCGTATCGTTAGGCGCAGCGGCATCGATCCGTTGTTGCAACGTCGCGGCTCCCGCGTTCAGCGATAAGCAAAGTGTAATCGCAATAATCTGGGGAGCGCGCGCGTCCCGCGTGCTGGCGAGCGCGTCCTCGCGATCGCGAACTTTTCTCCGCGGAACAAAACAAACAGCGCGATGAAACAAAAGAGAACTTCGTTTCGGCAGAATGCCAAAACCAGCACGCAGGATGCGTGCGCTCCCCAGAAAATCCGTCTTCACGAGGAGGTTTCCTTTCGTGAAAACCAGCCGGCGAGCAGGATGAGCAATACCGAAACGCACAACAGATACGCGCCGGCCATGGGATAGCTGGCCTCGCGGAAGTTCGCGATCTGTTTCACGCCAATGAGCATGGGCGTAAACGGTTTAATGTGCATCGGTGCCTGCGGATCGAGGTTGTGCCCGTACTCATAAAGCCGGTACCAGAACGAGCCGATCGAGAAGACGCCGAAGTAGGAGTATAATGCGAAAAGATCGACCACATTGCTCATCTCCCCGAACACAACCGAGCGGAGTGTCAGCAAGATGATCAGGCCGAAGACGAATGGCATCCAGCGCATCTCCAGGAAATCGGCCGCCTGGAGCGGCTTCATGCCGATGTAGTGATTGAGATTGTTGATCTCGACAAGATGCTGGCCGTTGAATCCTCCACCCTGGATTTTGTAACTGAAAATGTAGAGATCGAGTCCGTCGGAATATTGCGGCGCAACGAGATGCATTTTCCAAAGTGGGAAAAACAGCGAGACTGCGATCGTCACTGCTGCCGCAAGAAGGAATAGACGTGACCAGAGGTTCAGCGGCTTGTGAAGGAACCGGAACTGGCGCCGCAGCAGCCCTGAAACTTCTTGAACCATTGTCGATTTTGAATGTCGCGCAGTTCTGTAAGCGAACCTGTTAATTTCCTCTAGACTCTTCAGCTCCGCGACTTGCACATTTATTTACCTCCGCCGGTGCTGCCTGTACCTGTGGCTCCGGTAGCAGGTCCTTTGCCTGGCTCCCACACCACGAGATATCCTTGCATCTCTTGATGTAAGGCGGAGCAAAAGTTTGTGCAGTAGAAAGGATATACACCAGGCTTGGTTAGCTTGATGTGAAAGGTTTTCGTTTCGCCCGGGTCCATCACCATGTTGATGTTGTGTTCGACCAGTCCAAACCCGTGAATCATGTCGCGAGTTTGCTCGACATTGGTGACATGTACCGTCAATTCGTCGCCCACCTGGGCATCAATGCGATCGGGGTTATAACGACTGCGAATCGCCATCAACTTCACATCGACCTGGTTGCCGTTACGCGTTACGCCGCTTTGGGCTTTTTCCCAAATAGCGTTTGGATCTTTGTTCTCGCCCTTTGGCAGGATTTCGTTCGGCTGGATCTCGCTCACTTTGAGAATCTGCGCGAAGTGAGGCTCAGGGTCAGTGTAAGCCTCGGCGACCATCTTCATCTTGTCGCCGCTGATGTCTATCAATTGACTGGACTCGGGTTGTGACGTTCCCACATTTATGTGGCGGCCGGCCGAAAGCTTGTTCATCGCCACGCACCATTTGCCGTAAGGCTGCGCGGTATCGCTTCCTGCGACGACCAGATGCCCGGTGCTGAAATGTGCTTGCACTTTGTCGAGGACGGCCTTGGTCATGTCTTTCTTTTCTGCGTCAGTCCATGGCGGCAATTTCCATTTCACGATGGCCGAATCGATGAACAATGAGGTGTAAGCGTTGCCTTTGCCGTCGAACTGTGTGTGCAGCGGACCAAGGCCCACCGGCACTTCGCCTTCCACGACCGCCTCGTATTTTAAAATCGGGATACCACGGAAATCGCCTTCGAAAGTTTTGTTATTGATCGCAGCCTGAACTTTTTCGAAGTTGAGCACCGTCGTTGTTGGCGAAAGTTTCCCGCCGGCCACAACCCATTTGCCGGTCGGATCGGTATCCATGCCGTGCGGTGATTTACCGATAGGTACAAAATATAAAACGCCGGGAACTTTGGCGGGATCGATGATCGGCACGCCGTCCATCATCGTGGCCTTTCCCTCGGCGACCGCCTTCTCGGCCGCGCGCCAATTGACGATTGCACACAAGTCTCGATCTTTCTGACTCGCGTTCACTTCGAGCGTGTCGTGCGCCATCTCGGTGTTGTAGCTGGTCCAGAATGCCCACCCGCTCGATGGTCCTTTGCCGGTCGAACCGAGATCCCAATCGAATGGCGGCGTCAAAATTTGCCAGCCCACTTTCATCTCGCCGGTCTGCGGATCGACTTTGATGCCGCTGACCATGCCGTTGAATTCTTTTTCGTAATCGTTTGGATCAGCCACCCGCCCTTTGGGCAACGGCACCGAGAAACGGGTCGCGCACAAAATGTATTCGCTGTTTTCGGTAATAAATGACGAGCCGTGGTTGCCCATTGAATTCGGAATCGGGCCGAGGATCTGGTGGGTTTTGAAATCACGGAGGTCAATTCGCGCGATGCGATTGTTCGCGTTGTCGTTTACGAAAAGCCAGCGTCCGTCATATTTCGAATTGGTCTGCGACAGCCCCGGGTGATGCACATCGCCCCAGGTGAAATCGCCCAGCATCTTTTTTGACTCCTCGTCGAAGCCGTACCCGGTCCCGGGATACGGCGCGAACACAGGAATGGTTACGATGTTACGGAGCGATGGAAGGCCTGCGACATAAACCTGGCCGGAATGTCCGCCGGAATAGAACAGATAATATTCATCTTTCTCCCCGGGGGCGACGTAGCTGGCGACGGCATTTGCTGTGCGCTCCCCCTGAGACGTGCCGGTTTGTTTTCCGCAGCTCGTCAAACCCACCGCTACGGCGAGTGCGATCGCGTTCAGTGTGATAGTCGGTTTCATAACGATTCTCTTTCCGGATGTTATTGCTTCACTGTCATGACACCCTTGGTACCCTGTGAGTAATGGCCGGGGAACGAGCAGACATAGAGATAATCCCCGGGGATGTAAGGCGCGTTGAACGTCACGACCTCGGTTTCGCCTGGTCCAAGCAGTTTGGAATGGGCGAGCACTTCCTTGGCGCCGGGCGGAACGTAATCGTGTGCCGCTTCCATTGACGCTTTGTCGAGAAACGTCGACTGGATGTTTGCCGTAGTTATGGTGCGATCGAGCACAACAAAGTTATGTCCCATCGAAGCTTTGGGCGTCGTCCCAATGTTTTTGAATGTGACGATGACTTTTTGTCCGGGCGAGACATCAAACGCGGTGAAGTCATAACGCATTTTATCGTCAGCCTGAACTGTTACTTCCTTCGGCGGTCCCGACGGTGCCTGCGAGCAACCGGCGACCAAATAGAGAAGCACGCTGCAACCGAGCGCGATAACTAGAATTAACTGAGCAGATGTTCTTTTCATAATTGTTTCAGATTTGCGGGCTACTTGACTCGAATTGTTAACAACAGACTTCGCTGATCTTGCGAAGTACTGCGCAATTCTTGTCGTCAATTCGGCCTTCATTTGAGCCAAGACTAGATTGCAGCCGAAGTTCCTGCCTTGATGTAAATCAACGTTTGCGCCTTTTTTTGCTAGCGAGAAAACTCCCGCCGATTTCAATTTCTGCCGATGCAAAAAATCCTGCTGACCGGCTGTGTAGCCCTCGCGTTGCTCGGCTGTGGGCGTTCAACAAGCTCCGACCAGGCCGCCACTCATTATGATACGCGTGGAGTCGTGCGTGGATTTTCGCCGGACCGGTTAACGATTGAAATTCAGCATGAGAATATCCCCGGTTTCATGCCTTCGATGACAATGCCGTTTGTCGCGCGCGACCCGAAACAGATTGCTGATCTCAAGGTCGGTGACGCGATCACGTTTCGGATGGCAGTTACACAGAAGGATTTCTGGATCGAGGACGTGAAAAGGATCCGTCGAGAAGATGTTAACGTTTCGGAGCCGAAACGAACGTCACCTGTTTCTGAGAATCATGATGCCCGTTTGAAAGAAGGCGATGAGATGCGGCCCTTCACCCTCACGAACCAAAATGGTGAGTCGATCTCGCTCGACACGTTTCGTGGCCAACCGTTTGTGCTCACGTTCGTTTTCACGCGTTGTCCGGTACCAAATTTCTGTCCGCGCATGTCGAATAATTTCGAGGAGGTGCAGACATCGATCAAAACAGGCAGCAGCTCACTAGCGAAGACACGATTGCTCTCCGTCACCCTCGACCCGGACTATGATACGCCGAAAGTTTTGAATGATTACGCCGCGTTTCATCACGCCGACCCGAAAATCTGGACCTTCGCAACTGGCGACGAAAAAGATATTGATTCGCTCACCCGTGCATTCTCGGTTTATCGGCAGACCGAGGGCGGCACTATCTCACATGGACTGGCGACCGCGCTGATTAATGGCGACGGCAAAATCGAGAGGATTTGGCGTGGCAATGCTTGGACGCCAGCGGAAGTTGCTGCAGCCATCCAGGCAAAGAAATAAATGCTCTCGCCGAAATCACCGAACGCACAAAAAACGGCCGGTGAATCGCAAATGGTGCAGAGCTTGCCTGCTTTTTCTCCAAGAGGATTAGATCAATCAAAATGAGAAACGGGATCACGAATGTCCTCGCAAATGGTGTGTCTCCGGAGAAAGGTTGCGCGTCCAAACAAGTATGAAGGAAAAAAATGCATAGACGCGATCACATTTTCACTCTCGGCATCGAGGAAGAATTGCAGATCATCGATCCAGAAACGCGCGAGCTGCGTTCGCACATCCAGCAAATCCTAGCGGACGACAGGGTGATCTTGAAGGAACGCGTCAAACCCGAGTTGCACCAGTCGATTGTGGAGCTCGGCACGGAAGTTTGCAACGATGCGGGCGCCGCACGGGAACAGGTGGTCAGTCTTCGCAGCGAGCTGGCCAAATTGGCGGCGCGGGATGGGCTCCAAATCGCATCTGCCGGCACGCATCCCTTTTCTCATTGGATGGATCAACTCATCACCGTGCATGAGCGCTATGAGACAATCGTGAAGGACATGCAGCAGGTGGCTCGGGTGTGTTTGACATTTGGCCTGCATGTTCATGTAGGTATTCCGGACCGCGAAGAGGCGATCGACATCATGAATCAGGCACGTTATTTCCTGCCGCATCTATACGCCCTCTCGGTGAACTCACCGTTCTGGCTGGGACAAAACACCGGACTGAAAGCATACCGCCAGATGATCTTTGAACGTCTCCCGCGCACCGGCATCCCGGATGCGTTCCACAGTCTCAGCGAGTATGAAGATTATCTGAAATTGCTGGTCGCGACGAAGTGCATCGATAATCCGAAGAAGATTTGGTG
>JBLMXH010000027.1:0-3134 GCA_050257685.1 Nitrospirota bacterium | reverse complement strand
TTATCGCCTTTGAGAAAATAAACTCTCACGTCCTGGTTCGGATGACCCGCTCTTGTCATGAGCGCGAACCGTTTCGAATCCGGCGCCCAAAGGACCCGGTAACTCACCGAGCCCATATCTGTGTCGTCGATATGTTGAATGACCTTCTGCGTTTTCTTGTCAATCAGATCAATCGATTGCTCGTCTTCACCGCGACCGATCAGGAAAGCGAATTTCCCGTTGGGCGACGGGTAACCGACTTCCTTCGTGGTGTCATCAGCCTCCGTATCGCCGACCGACGGACTCGGTGATGCCGTCGGTTCCTCCGCGCCCACCCTAGACACGGCCATGGCAAAAATCGCACCCAGAATACAAACGGCGAACCAACCGGTGAGTTTCACGTTTCGTGTTTTACCAATCCGCTGCGCTGTGGCAATCGAGAAAAGGGATTTCCGGGATAGAAGGTAAAGTTGCGAGGGTAGCAGCGAGTAAGCGTGGGCGGCGAACGAGTCTCAAACCACAAATCGACCCACCTTCGTCCTGCACGCAGGGGACTACGTTGTGGCGTGCACAGATGAGTGAAGCCGGGAAGCCGAAGTACAAAGAGACTTCAGGGCGATTTGCTGGGGACGGCCGGTGCTTTGATGTTTACATCGACTTTTTTGGTTCTGCCGCCGCTGCCGCCGCCGAAAAATTGGCCGCCGAACATGAAAATCGCCGCGACCACGATGATCACAAAGATTACGAATATCGCCACCACCGCGGCACTGCTGCCTCCACCGTTATTATCCGCCATACAATAGATTCTCCTTTATGGAGTTATGATTCGGTTTTCGTACGCGATGTGGGCGTGTCCGGGGGCTGGGCGCCTCGTGATGCATGAATCGTCACAACAACGCTGAGAGCGGGAGCAAGTAAGTCAATCCGTCCATCGGCGGATTTGATGTTCTGCTTCTGCGTTATTCATTGGTTGCTGGTAAATCATGACTGAAAGAATACGCGGCGTACTTGCGCCGGTTATTACGCCGTTTAAAGCTGATCTCACGCCTGATAGCGAACGGTTCATTGCGCATTGTAAATGGTTGTTGTCGCAGAACTGCGGGCTTGCTGTGTTCGGAACCAATAGCGAGGCGAACTCGCTGTCGTTGGACGAGCGTTTGAATCTGCTCGACGAACTGGTCGCGGCCGGAATCGATCCGGCGCGCATGATGCCGGGGACCGGTTGCTGTTCGATCATGGAAACGGTCAGGCTCACCAAGCAGGCGGTCGGGCACGGGTGCGCAGGCGTGCTGATGTTGCCGCCGTTCTACTACAAGAATGTCAGCGAGGGAGGGCTTTACCGTTACTTCAGCGAGGTGGTGCACCGCGTCGGTGATGCACGACTGAAGATTTATCTCTATAACATTCCGCCGGTGGCGATCGTGAGTATTACGCCCAAACTGATCGAGCGCCTCCTTGCGGCGTATCCCAGTGCAATCGCCGGTATGAAAGACAGTTCGGGAGATTGGAATACCACGAAGACCTTTCTCGACGCGTTCTCGGCAACCGCCGGTGCGACTCACAGCTTCGACGTCTTTGTCGGCAGCGAATCGTTTCTGCTCGCCAATATGCGGGATGGTGGCGCCGGCTGCATTTCGGCGACCGCGAACGTTAACCCGGCAGCAATAGATGCGCTCTATCAAAAGGCGCTCGCCGCGGCGAGCGCCTCTACATCAGACATCGAACATCAACCGAGGAAAGGGATTTCCGAGGTAGAAGGTAAAGGCGCGAAGGGTAGCGCCAAGCGAGGGAGGGTAACGAGCGAGTTTCAAACATCAAACTTGGAACGCCAACAGGCAGACCTGGATATCGTGCGTGATGTGTTCGCGCAAAAGTCGTGGCCGTCGATGATCGCAACGTTGAAACAGGCGATGGCGATCTACCGGAACGATCCGGAATGGGCCAGGGTGCGGCCACCATTGGTCGATCTCACACCAGAGCAGGCGAACACGCTCGCCGAAGAACTGAAAGCCATCGGGTTCCGGTGGGAAAGGAAGAATTAAAGAGCGGCTACGGGCTCAAGCTTGTTCAACGAAGCTGGAATAGCTACGGCCGATGAATTACAGGATTTGCCCAACGAATGCGATGAATTGATCGCAATCTTTGTGACAATTCTGAGGCGGTCCAAAACAAAATCTTTCCTAAATTTTCCCTTCTTACTTCTCGCTTACGCCGCTTTCTTCCTTTTGCATTCCTGCTTCTTACTTTGAAGCCTAAGAAGGTAATCCCTTTTTTGCGATCGAGTCCATTTGCTCGCAGAAGCGATCGAGTTCGCTCAGCGTGGTGTAAACGTTGGGCGTGATGCGAATGCCCTGGAATTCCTGGTGCATGATCGGGACGGCGAAGATGTGGTGTTTGTCGAACAAATATTTGGTCACGGATTCGGGATTAGTGCCTTCGATGTGAACATTCGCTATCGCGCAGGACTGCTCCGGATCGAACGAAGTGTTAAACCGGATTTTCGGCACAGCCTTGAGTCGGTTCATCCAGTAACGCGAGAGGTAGCGTAACCGCGCCTCCTTGCGTTTGCCGCCAATGCCGTTGTGAAAAAGCAGAGCTTCGCCGATGGCGAGCTTGGGCGCGGCGGAGTGCGTGCCGATCTCTTCGAATTTGCGGATGTCCGATGCCTGTTTGGCTTCGGCGGCCATCAGCGGCCAGAGCTTCTCAATTTTATCACGCTTCACGTAAAGCATGCCGGTCCCTTTCGGCGCGTAGAGCCATTTATGCAGGCTGGTGCCGAAGTAATCGCAACCTAGGTCGCTCTGTTTGAAATGGAACTGGGCGAAAGAATGCGCGGCATCGACGATGGTCTCAATCCCGCGCGAACGCGCCATGTCGCACACTGCTTTCACCGGAGTGATCTGGCCGGTGATGTTGATCATGTGTGAAATGAGGACAAGCCGGGTGCGGCCGGTGATTCCTTTTTCAAACGCGGCGGTGATCTCGTTGAGGTTCTTCGGCGGAATGGGAACCTGAATCAGCTTGAGCTTGAGATTTTCCCGTTTCTCTCGCTGACGCAGTGTGGTCAGCATGCGCGGGTAATCCTGAGTGGTAGTGAGCACTTCGTCGCCGGGTTTGAAATCCATGCCCATGAGCAGCGTCTCGAGCGATTCGGA
>JBLMXH010000026.1:0-3085 GCA_050257685.1 Nitrospirota bacterium | reverse complement strand
GACATCGCTCATATCGTCCACTTCGTCCCAGACATCCTGGCTGACGTAAATCGGCGCCTTCTGCTGAGTGGCCATCGCGATGCAATCGCTCGGTCGTCCGTCTAACTCGATGATCTTTTTTTGCTGCAACTCGTTTTCCACCTGAATGATTACACGCGCATAGTAAGTCGCGTTTTTCAGGTCGTTAATGATCACGCGTTCGATTTTTGCGCCGAGCGCGGCGAGCAAATGCGCCATCAAATCATGAGTGAGAGGACGCTCTTTGGTGATATGACGCATGAACATGGTGATCGCGCTCCCGACAGTCTGATCGACGTAAATAATGAACACCTTCTCATTGTTGCCGAGGAAAACCGCGCACCCACCGCTGGTCGGTAAAACCGCCCGCACCTGCACCTCGATCACCGTTTTGTTCATCGCGTAAACAGTACGTGTGCGAACAGGAAAAACAAGCTGTCCACCGGACACCGGTCATCCATCACATATGTTATACGCTTCCAACGAAGATTTTCGCTGTGCGGGCTTGAATGTTCTGCACGCTGATTAATTGTGCGCATTGCGGTGATACCGCGCTGCGCAACAAGAATGAAATCCGAGTGGGATATCGAATCTGCCATCGCCACATACAATGTCGAAGGATGGGGCGAGGGCTATTTCACTGTCAACGGCTCTGGCAATGTAGAAGCGCGGCCGCTGAAAAACGACGGCGGTTCCATCGATCTGCTGGAAGTCGTTAATGAAGCTCGTGCCAGGAACCTCAGCTTTCCGCTTTTGATCCGGTTTCAGGATTTGCTCCGGCACAGAGTCGAGTCAATCAACCGCGCATTTCAAAGCGCCATCGCTGAGTTCGGATATCAGAATCAGTATCGCGGCGTTTTTCCGATAAAGGTCAACCAGTTACGCGAAGTGGTCGAAGAGATCGTCGATGCAGGCGAGCAATTTCATTTTGGACTCGAGGCAGGGAGCAAGCCAGAACTTGTCGCTGCGCTGGCGATGCAGAAAGGGCCCGAGACTTTGATCATCTGCAACGGCTACAAGGATCCCGGTTTCATTCGCATTGCGTTGCTCGGTCGCAAACTGGGCAAATCTGTCGTGATCGTAGCAGAAAAACTGGAAGAAGTTGAGCAAATCATCCGCGCATCCAAAGAGGTGGGCGTCGAACCTTGGATTGGGATTCGTGCTCGTTTGCACAGCAAAGGCTCCGGTAAATGGTCGCCGAGCGGCGGCGAGAACGCCAAGTTCGGCTTAGACACAACGAATCTGGTCGCTGCGAGTCAGATGTTAAAGGACGCCGGGCTGGCCCATTGCCTCAAACTTGTTCATTTCCATGTCGGATCGCAGGTGCCGGACATTTCGGTGATCAAACGCGCAGTGCGCGAGGGCGCGCGATATTATGCGAAGCTTTCGAAACTTGGACACGAACTTGGCTATCTTGATGTCGGCGGCGGGCTCGGCGTCGATTACGATGGATCGCGCAGCGACTTCGACAGCTCGACTAATTATTCGCTTCAGGAATACGCGAACGACGTGGTCTGGAACATCATGGACGTTTGCGATTCCGAAGGCGTGACGCATCCGGCGATTGTGAGCGAGAGCGGGCGCGCTACAGTTGCGCATCATTCTGTGCTGGTGGTCGAGGCCTTCAGTTCCATCGAGAAGACTCCCCCAAAGCTCAAGGTCGAAGCGGGCGAAAAGGACCACAAACTGGTAGCCGACATTCTTGACATAAAACAGCGGTTGAAGCGTGGGAATCGTCTCGAGAGTCTGCATGATATTCAGCAAATCAAAGAGGAAGCGCAGCACACATTTGATCTCGGTCTGCTCGATCTCGAATCGAAAGCAAAGATTGACACCGTTTACTGGCAGGTCGCCCACCAAATCGTGAACATGCATCGTGGTTTGCGTTATGTGCCGGAAGAAGTGAAGCAGCTCGAAACGACACTCGGTGACCAGTACATCTGTAATTTTTCCGTGTTCCAGTCGCTGCTTGATCATTGGGCACTGGGGCAACTGTTCCCCATCATGCCGATCCATCGGCTCACCACGCCGCCTGATCGTCACGGCACCCTGGTGGATATCACCTGCGATTCAGACGGAAGAGTCTGCAAGTTCATCGATTTGCAGGACGTGAAGGAGACATTGCCGCTCCATCGGATTCATCCAGGCGAGATTTATTACCTGGGCCTCTTCATGGTGGGCGCTTACCAGGATATTATGGGCGATCTGCATAATCTGTTTGGCCGCGTGACTGAGGTACATGTCTTCCTCGATCCGGATGAAGAGTCGGGGTGGTACATTGAAGAAGTAATTGAGGGCAGCACAATCGGGGAAGTCCTGGCAATGACCCAATGGGATAAACTCGAGCTAATGCGCAGACTGAAAGCGCAAGTAGATGAAGCAATTAAAACCGATCGCCTCAAGCCTAACGACGCGATGCGACTACTCGATGACTACGAGCGTTTCCTGCAGGAATACACCTACCTGAGTTTCAATGGCGCGAAAACGCCGGCGCAACCGGGCAGTTGGCTGCCGCTCAGCTGATGACACTATTCGGCGCGTTCGGGCGCTTGACCCCGATTCTCATACTCGCGGCGACGTTGACCTGTCGAGCAGAAGACGCGATCAGCGGGCGGTGGGAGGGTTCCGCACGAATTCCTGACGACGAATTAACCGTCGTTGTCGATCTTGCGCAGCAAAACGGCGCGTGGGTAGGATCGATCATCATTCCCGGGTTCGGAGTCAAAGGCACGCCACTTACCGACATCAAGGTGCAAACGCCCGATGTTAGTTTCGCCGTCAAAGGGCCGTTCGGGATAAAAATGAACCTGCGGCTGCTCGGTCCGCCGGAGAATAAGTTGGCCGGCAACTTTGAACAGGCCGGAAATCACGCGCCGGTAACGCTACAGAAAACAGGACCGCCGCAGGTTGAGTACCCGCGGCGCAGCACGGCTGTGGCGAAGGAAGTCGAAGGCGAATGGAAAGGGGATTACGAAATGCTCGGTTACACGCGGCATGTGTCGATCAACTTCGCAAATCGCCCCGATGGTGCGAAGGCCGACTTTGTGATCGTCGGGCGGAAGCACAA
>JBLMXH010000025.1:0-12694 GCA_050257685.1 Nitrospirota bacterium | reverse complement strand
TTCGAGGCGGGGGTGAGTTCGGCGAAGAATGGCACAAGGCCGGCAACCTCACCAAAAAGCAAAATGTGTTCGACGATTTCGCAGCTGCTGCCGAGTACCTGATCCAGGAGAAATATACGCGCCCGGAAAAACTCGCGATCCAGGGTGGAAGCAATGGTGGCCTGTTGATGGGCGCGATGATCACGCAGCATGCTGACTTGTTTCAGGCGGTGGTTTCGTCAGTAGGGATTTACGACATGCTGCGCGTGGAACTGGCGCCCAACGGTGCGTTCAATGTGACTGAGTTCGGAACGGTTAAGAATCCTGAGCAATTCAAGGCGCTCTATGCGTACTCGCCGTATCATCACGTAGTAGACGGAACGAAATATCCGGCGGTTCTAATGATGACTGGCGCAAATGACGGACGGGTGGCGCCGTATCACTCGCGCAAAATGACCGCGCGCCTGCTTGCCGCGAACAAATCCGAGAACCCCATTCTTTTGCGAACCAGTTCTAGTGCGGGTCACGGCATCGGTACTGCGTTGAGTGAGCGAATCAAACAGTCCGCCGACATTTACTCGTTTCTGTTTGCGCAGCTCGGGATGAACAGCATGACGAAATCCAAATGACGAACGAAGCACAAAACCCGAATGACCAAGCAAAGCAGCACAGCCATTCGTCATTTGCCCAGTCGTCATTCCTTCGAGCTTCGCCCTTCGATATTCGGCATTAACTCGACGTTTCCATCTTGCGAAGGAAGCTGCTGATCCTTGCCACCGCGATTGGAATTTTCTTACTCCTCGTAATTGCGGCTGGCGTGGGGGTCTTATTCAGTCCGCTGCTTACTGATTACCTGGAAGGTGACGCGTTCCGTGTCGCGATGGAGGAAGAGACGGCGAAAGGGTTGCATTTTCTCCACGCCCGTTACGCACCAATTCGACGCACGGGCGCGCTCACAGCGCAGAGCAACAATTTCGAAGCGGACAGCGGACAGAAAGCGATGAAGTCACTCAACGCTCACAGCATTACCGCGAAATTCGATCCGTGGGGCGTGTTCCTGCGTCAGTGGCGCTTTACCGATGTGCACGTGCAAGCGGGCGACGTCGAGATTCAAATCTACGAAGCGAATCCTGAAGCAGTGCCAGGCAAACCATGGTTTGCAATTTTTTTGCCGAACAGAGTTTACCTGGAGAAGATCGAATCGGAACAGACCAACATCACCTGGCGCTTTCGCGGTGAACGAGCAGGTTTCTTTGGATCTCAATTGCTCATCACGCCGAACGGCCGGGACTTTGAGTACCTTGCGACAGCCGGCCGATTGAAAATGGCGATGCTTCCCGATCTCGATCTTCGCCGCGCACACATCCTCATTACCAAAACGCTGTTGACCGTTTACGACCTCGATCTCGCGTCCGACGCACGCACCGAGGAGAGCATTCGAGCTGAGGGACACGCAGGCCTGGGCAAGGACAAGAGCATCGACATAAAAGCAAAATTCAACTCGGTGCCGATTCGCCAGTGGTTGCCGGCGGAATGGAAAGGTCGTCTCAAAGGCAGCGCTGTCGGGAATGTTCAGTGGACCGGAAAAGATCCAAAACTGGAAAGTTCGTCCGGCGAAGGCTTGTTGCGCATTCAAAGCGCGCGAATCGACGATGTTCCACTTTTGAACAAGCTGGCTGAGCTTTCCCACAAAAAGTCGTTTGAACGGCTGGACCTAAACGACTGTTCGTTCGGTTTTGCATGGCAGTATCCGGAGATCGACATCAAGGACATCACTGTCGAGGAGAAAGGCAAATTTCGGATTGAGGGAGAGATTTCTATCAAGCGCCGGCTATTGCGCGGCACGATCAAACTTGGGCTTACGCGTGAATATCTGGATTGGCTGCCAAATCCCGAAGAAGTCTTCAATCGACGTTCAAGCGGCTATCTATGGACTGACGTGCATCTGTCCGGAACGATCGATGAACCCGGGCAGGATCTCAGCCAGCGCATCATTGACCTTTTCAATGATTCGCCCGGCGCTTATCTCGGGCTCCTGTTTCGTCAGTTCGGCGATTGGCTCAAGAAAACATTCGGCGAGGATTAATGCCGCCTTTCAACGAATCACCGACTTCTGATCTCTTGCTTCTCCTGCTTCTAACATGCGAATGCGTTTGTCGATGAAAGGCAAACGGATCGTGAGGGTAAGACCTTTGCCCTGGCTGCTCTCGATGGAGAGCTCGCCGCCATGTTCGCGCACAATGCGACGCACAATCAACAATCCAAGCCCACTCCCGGATGGTTTGGTTGTGAAATAAGGCTCAAACACGCGGCTCAAATTTTCCGCCGACATACCGCCACCGCTGTCTTCGAACCGCACGATCACGTGCGTATCGGCTAGATCAGTCCCGATGCGCAATCTGCCATGGCGGTGCATGGCTTCTACACTATTCTTGATCACGTTGTAAAACGCTTGCTTCATCTGATCACGATCGATCTGAAGCAATGGAAGATCTGAGCGCAACTCTTGTTCGACGGCTATCTCTCGGTCCTGAAGCTCAGGCGTGAAAAAGCGAACCGCTTCTTCGACAATTGTGTTTACATTTTCCGGCCGCAGTTGCGGACGTGAAGGCCGGACGGCTTTCAGGAATTGCGTGACGATGGAATCCAGCCTGTTGACTTCGGAACGAGCGACATCAATCGATTGTTGAAGCTCCTTCTTTTCGCCATCGTGCAGCTTCTGCACGCTTCGTTCCATTAATTGCAAATGAATGTGAAGCGAGTTAAGCGGATTTCCGATCTCGTGTGCGACGCCAGCAGCCAACAGCCTCAATGCATTCAAGCGCTCCGACTCAATTGTTTGCTGCGCAGTACGGCGGCTCTCGGTGATGTCACGAAGGATCATTACGTGCCCAACCTCTTCAGGTGCAGCAACGGGCCCGTGGCGCGTCCGTCCGTCGGCCCCTCGCAGAGACGTGGCTACAGCTCCAGTTTCACGCTGTTCAATCAGAAGCGGCACCACATAAAAGTTAATAAACCGATTTTGAGGATAGAAGATCTCCACGTCATGACTCACTGGTCCGCCGCTTTGAGTAAGCGATCGCCAATCGAGACCGCCGATCCGTTCGTCGAGCCGCTTGCCGATTGCTTCGCCTGCCTCAAGTCCAAATAAGGCGCAGGCGGCATCATTCAGGTAAGTGATTCGGCCTTTCGAGTCGGTCACAACGATGCCTTCCTGGATGGCATTGAAAACCGTTTCCAGGAAACCTTTCTCCTGCGCCAGGCGCAGAAAATAATTCTGCACGTCTTCGGGCCCGATGCGGCCGAGGCGCTCGATGAGTTTTTCAAGAAAGCCTGCTTTCATGACTTACGTCACGGTTAAACAGTTGAAAGGTTACAACAGTTACAAAGGGAGAGATGATTGTAAGGTTGTAACAACTGCGATCATGCAATGTTTGGTGCCTAACGACTCAATAGTTCAATTTCTTCGTGTCGAGCTGGCACCTCCACTGTCAGCATTTCCACGCGCAAATAATTCAATACCACTGGCGCGAGGATTAGTCCCGGTATGCCCATGAGTCGTTCGCCAAGAATCAATGCAATTAGCGTGAGCCAAACTGGATTTCGGATGCGATCTCCGATGATCTTGCTGTTTAGCAAGTACTCAAGCTTGTGAATGACAATCAGGAATACCAGCGCGGAAATCGCCAGCTTCAGAGACACCGTCAACGCGACAAAAACGATGATGGTATTGCTGACTAGATTGCCAACGATCGGCACGAGGCCGCAAAGGAATGTGACCACAATGAGCAAAGGCGCGTGCGGCATCCGAATCGCCATGAGGAAAATGGCAGTTAATGCAGTATTGATTAGAGAAATGGTGATCTGCGCGCCCATGACCGTGGCAAAGCTGCGGTAAAAATCGCGGAACCGCCTTGCCACTTGCTCGCAACAGATGGAATAAAGATTGTTCTTTACGCGATGCGTGCCGCGGTACGGGTCGAGCCCTGTTTTGAAAAAAAGACTCGCAGCAGCGACGATTCCAAGGATGCTGAAAACCAGGTTTGTGGTCGTTGCTTTGGCAACGTTTGCGACATTGCGAAGATAATTCGCCTCCTCCCCGAGCGCGCCTATGACGACCTGTCTCAGACTTTCAAAATCGGTAAAGGGTAAATCGATCTGCCGTTTCTGAGCCCATGCGCTAGCCGAAGGGATTGAGGTGTCCGCAACATTCGGCAACGCCTTGATGGCCGCCCGTGTAAAATAAACGCCGGCGGCGGCAAGTCCCACCACAGTGATGATAAATAACGCCAATGCCAGCCATTTTCTCCTGGTGACAAAATAGAGTTGGCGCAATGCAAAATACGAAAACAACACTACCAGCAGCGGCGCGCCAAGATGCAGAAGCTTGGCCAGAATGATCGTTGAGGCGAGCACCGCGTAAGAAACTCGCGTGGGGGTAATCATGATTCACTCACCCCTTTTACTCCATCCCTGCCGGACATTGTCAACTAAGCTGTAGGGTGCTGTAGCGTGCGCTGTCCTCAGCGCAGCGGTCTTGCGTTTGCAATTTTGAAGTGCGGCGACAGGTCGCCGCTTTACAGTTCGCGGACGCTAAAGGGAAACGCTGGAAGAAACATTAAGCCGCTATTAAAGAACGATCTCCATTCCTTCGCGGGCCAACTCCGAGTCGCGGAATCGCCCCTGGCACAACTTTTCCATGCGCAGAAGAAAGTCGTCGTCGTGTTCAGGGTCGTGATGAGTCATGACGAGATGTTTAGCCCCTGCCATTTCCGCCACCTGCATGGCCTGGTCGAAACTGCTGTGACCCCATCCGCGGTGTGTGCGTAGTTCCTCGGCTGTGTATTGTGCATCGTGCACCAGCAAATCGGCGTTGCGGCTCAACTCCACCACCCGCGGGTCGATCTGCTCGCCATGCTCAACATCAGTGCAAATGACGAGCACCTTGCCGTTGCGTTCAATGCGAAAACCATATGCCCCGCCTGGGTGATTGTGCCGTCGACCGGTGACAATTGTTTCCACATTGTTGACGGCAGTGAAGTGTTTGCTGGCATCTTCGACCTTCAGAAATTCAAACTGGGCGCCCATGCGGTCCAACTGCACAGGAAAATATTGTGATTGGAGCGGCACCTCGAAGATCTCGCGCAGATTGCCGATGGTCTGGCCTTCGCCAAGCGTGAGAATCGTAATCTTTTGCTCCGGATTATATGCGGGAGAGAAGAAGGGAAACCCCTGCATGTGATCCCAATGGAAGTGAGTGAATGCGATGACCAATTGGTCCTGGCGATGCCCGATCGCGCGCATGTCTCGGCCGAGATTGCGGAGCCCAGTGCCGGCGTCAATGATCGCGATACGGTTTGTGTCTCCGAACGTGATTTGAAAGCAGGTGGTGTTACCGCCGAATTGCTGGAAGCCAGCATCACAGACGGGGATGGAGCCGCGGACACCGTAAAATTTTAGCTTCATAAGTGGACTCTAGGAACAGGTTGATAGAGGCGGCAAGAATGACGTAAGAAACCGGTACTCGGCAAGTCTCGAAAGGCCAACCGGAGTCGGCGGCAGCTCCGAAATTTTTCGCCCGCCACTCGCCGAGGGCGAGCAAGCTTTGGGTAAACTGAGCAGGCAGGCTACAGCTGTAGCCGTAGCATCTGTTGTGAAGGGATGACCCGCGCTTTCCCCCGCCTTCGCTCAGCTTCCGATCTTTGCGCAAGTTACGACGTGACGAGTAGGGAAGCGGCTACAGTTCGGAGGCGACCCGCCTTCGTCGAGACTTCGGCGGCCAGGCACGCCTGCCGCTACAGTTTTAGACTTCATCATCGTAAGCGGCTTATGATAACAGGATTCGACAGTCGGAGACTGCCGCTACAGTTTCAGGCCTTCGCGGCTTGCGCTTTGGTCCAAGCCTCGACGCGTTCCTTTAAGAGATCCAACGGCATCGCGCCGCCGTTTAGGATTTCATCGTGGAATGCTTTCAAATTAAATTTTTCTCCGAGTTGTTTCTTCGCTTCATCGCGCAGTTTGAGAATGGTTAACTGCCCCATCTTGTAAGCCAGAGCTTGTCCTGGCCACGCGATGTAGCGGTCGGCTTCAGTCTGCGCCAACGCGTCGTTAACGTCATTGGCGTGCATGTAATCGATCACCTGTTGACGGCTCCAGTTTTTATCGTGAATTCCGGTATCGACCACCAGCCTGACGGCGCGAAGCATCTCTGAATTCAACCGGCCGTAATCAGAGACAGGGTCCTTATAAAACCCGATCTCTTTGCCTAACACCTCGGAATACAACGCCCAACCTTCGGCATACGCGCTAAAGAAACCGTGTAACCGAAACTTGGGCAAGCCTTCCAACCTCTGGGCAATACTAATTTGCAGGTGATGACCGGGTACGCCCTCATGATAGGCAACCGCTTCGTCATCGATCAGCGTTCGCTTGGTAGGGTTAGACACGGCCACAACGACGCGGCCTGGACGTTTTCCGTCGGGCGTACCCTGGACGTAATGAGTCGCGGCCGCTTTGGCGAAATCGGGAATCGGTTCCACTGTCACCGGAGATTTCGGCAGCAGTCCGAATAGTTCCGGCAGCTTCGGCTCCATCTGACCAATGTATTTTTTGTAATCATCCAGAATCTGTTGCTCGCTGGTCGGTTTCCATTTGGGATCGTTGTTGACCGCTTCCCGGAAGCTGGCGAGGTCTTTGTATCCCTGGCTCTGCGCGAGCTTGGTCATCTCAGCGGTGATGCGCGCTACTTCCTTGAGCCCGATCGCATGGACTTCGGCCGGCGGGACGTCGATCGTAGTCATCGTTTTCACGGCTTCGGCATAGCGCCTTTTCCCGTCAGCGAGGCTTTCGATCGCAAGCTCGGTACGTCCGTTCGGCGCGTACTCCGTGCGCAAGAAATTCGCAAATTTCTTGTAAGCCGGAAACACGTCGTCGTTGATGGCCTTGGTGATCTCGTCGGTCAGGCGTTTTTTGTCTTGTTCTGAAAATTCGGCCGGAAATTTTTTGGTGGGTTCGAGGAACGGATTGGCGGCGATGATGCCGTCGCATTGGCCGGGCAACTTTTCGGCGACGATCTTCGGCGGCATCAGGTGATCTTTCTCGCCTTGTCGCATTACCTCGGTCGTTTGCTCCAGCACACGCGGGATCTGATGCAACCGGGAGATGTAATCCTGGTAATGCTGCACGGAATCGAACGGCATGGAGTTCGGCAAATCGGCGAGCTGAGTGTGCACACCATTCTGCTGGTTCACCGGCATCTCGTAATTCTTCAGCGCATAATTCACGTCTGCGCGCTCCAACTGCTTTTCCAGAATCCGATGACTAAGGAGGTCTTTGTCGCTCATGCTATCGGTCGAGATCGACTTTAATTGAGCGAGAAAATCATCGGCTTCGGCGTGTTGCCGGGCCATTTCTTCGAGCGAAACCTGAGCAAGCTGTGAGTTGTAACGATAATCGCCGTACGCGGTGGCGCGCTCTGGATTATTCTTCAGAAAAGCTTGGTAATAGTCTTCAAAAAGCGCGTTCTGCTTTGCCACCCGATCAGCGAGCGGCGCCGTTTCGGCAGAGGCAGAGCACGCGAACGCCAGAACCAATCCAAGAACTAGTTGTCCCATATTGGTGGACGGTAGCAGAGAGGGGTCATGCGTCATGTTTGATGTTCGCCACGGCCACGGTCGACGCCCGCGGCTACAGTTCGGAGGCGACACGCCTTCGTTGGGAGTTCGACCTGCAAGCACGCCTACGGCTACAGGAAACACCCAACCTGCCCGCAGTGCTTCGCACAACGATGCAGGTGGGCGCCCAACGCTCAATGCCCAACGTCGAAGTCAGCGTGCATCGTAAGCGGCTTATGCTAGCCGAAACAATTAAGGAGCGCGCGCTTGGAGGGCTTCAGAAGGTGAACACGGTGCCGGCACCATGCGTTCCGCCTAACGCGGTGGTGCCATACAAATTGCCATCGTTGCCTTGCACCACTCCAGCAAACGGAAGGGCCCCCTCGTTAGGCGAACCGCTAAACGAATGAAGCGTGGTGAAATTTCCTGTCGCATCGATGCTAAAGAGCGTGCCCCGACGGTTTGTGCCACCCAATACCGTACTCCCATAGAAATTAGCATCATTAGCTTGCACCAGCCCAGCGACTGGATTGGCTCCTTCGCCGCCCGATCCGCTAAACGAGTGAAGCGTGCTTAAGGTTCCCGCCGCATCGATCTTAAACACGGTGCCCTTAAAGTGCGTACCGCCTACCGCGGTTGTGCCGTAAAAATTACCATCATTCCCCTGTACCAATGCAGCAAAGGGGACGCCGCCTTCGACTGGATAGCCACTAAAGGAGTGCAGAACTGTGAAGCCAGCGCCCTGAGAGATCCGATACACGATGCCCTGGAAGTGCTCGCCGCCTGAGGGCGTCGTACCGTAGAAATTACCGTCGGTGCCTTGTACTAGACCAGCAACTGGATTAGCGCCGTCGTTAGGCGAACCGCTAAACGAGTGGAGGGTGGTCAAGTTCCCTGCCGCATCGAGTTCAAAAACGGTGCCTTGAAAGTGATCACCGCCTACTGCAGTCGTTCCGTAGAAATTGTCATCGCTGCCTTGAACCAGCCCGGCAACCGGAACAGCTCCCTCGCTAAAAAAGCTGTTGAACGAGTGCAGCACCGTAATGGCACCGGACGGAGTCATTCGAAATACCGTTCCTTGAAAGAACGCGCCACCGGATGCGGTGGTGCCATAAAAATTGCCATCACTGCCTTGCACCAACCCGCCAACCGGGACGGCACCGTCTCCAGGAGAGCCGCTGAACGAGTGGAGAGTGATCACCATCCCTGCCGCATCAATCTTGAACACAGTTCCCTTCCCATGTGCACCGCCTGCTGGTGTCGTACCGTAGAAATTACCATCGCTGCCTTGCACCAGCGCCGATTCCGGCGAGCTCCCATCGACTCCGTTAAACGAGTGCAGAGTTGTGAGTGTTTGCGCGCTGACGGTGATGCAGCCGGTCGCGATTATAGTTGCCAGAACTGCTAGTGAAATCCCCTTCCGTAAATGCATTTTTACTCCCTTTTTGAGGTAAAAATTGGTGTCACGCAAAGCGATTTGCAACCCAATTCAGACATTCCGTCGCTCGAGGCCGGGAGCGGTAGAGGGATCGCTCTCGGCGGTCAAACACTGGCGCAAGAGGAACGTCCAACCTGCCCGCAGTGCTTCGCACAGCGATGCAGGCGGGCGCCCAACGCTCAACACCCAACGTCCAAGTCACAGCGTGCATCAAGAACCCGTTGATGATCACCTTGATCAAATACCTCGCTGTTCGGTAGGTTCCGTAGGTGCTTCAACAGACTGTGAAATCATTTCACTTAACGACCGCTGACCGTGAAGAAGGTCCGTTCACGGAAACGGAAGTAGCGCAGATGTTCGCGAACGGGCGTGTTGATCGAGACACGCCGTGTAAGCCTTCGGACGGAGGCGAGTGGAAAACGGTCGATGATTATCTGCCGATGCTGAAATACGGAACGCAATTGCCGCCGGCTACTAAAGTGCCGGTCGTTCCTCCAACACCGCCGCCGCTGTCGTTGCCGCCGTTATCACAACGCGTTTCGGTAATCGACTTCGACATTCCGTTCGGGTCGGTTCTGAAGATCATGTTCAAATGGATGGCAGCAGCGCTCGTTGTCTTCTGTTGTTTTCTGCCGGTCATTTTTGTTCTTTGGCTAATCGTGGCGGCCATATTCGCGGCGCTGTTTAGCGGCGCAATGTCCACTTTTCATCACCCGTGACGTGCAGTGCAGAGTTGCGAGTTAAGTCACGCGCGTCTACTAAAGGTGATGGGACACAACCGCGGAAGAGATAACGTTAGGAAGCGAACGGTTCGCCGCAAAAAGACGGAGCGTCTCGCTGCCGCGAAGAAAAACAAAAACAAACGGGCAAGATAGCAGCATCACGCCCATTGCCTTGACGGGCTACGGTTCGTCAGGCAAAGAAAACTGCGAAATCTGAGATCGGCGATCAGAGGCCAGACAAGAATCGCCAATTGTGTTCTGGCAATAACCGACGATACTTGGTTGCTCGGCTGCGATTCCCCGAAACGCGATAGGGTCCCACTCCGGTTCGGAATTCAACTCCGTCAGCCTGATTGCACCATCATCGAAATTATGAAACCAAATCTAGTGAAAGCCGCCGTCGAAATTATTCCTGATCCGAAAATCCTGATAAACGTTGTCTCCCGCCGTGTTAGACAACTTTGTTTCGGTCATCGTCCGATGGTGGAATTTGTACCAGGACTTGGTCACGCTGACATCGCGCTTTCGGAGATCGCTGCGGGGAAATTGACCTTTGAAATGCTGGATCAGAACGAAAAAAATGCGGTACCGCAGGTGGTGGAGTTTCCCCCGGTCGTTGTTAAGAAGCCGAAGAAGAAAGCTGCCTAACAAGTCTACGTTTGCTCCGCGACGCGATCGACCATCTGCTTCGCAGATCCAGACACATGCGAAAGAGAAATCATGAAGGCGCTGCAGCGCGGCCCAGATTGTTGGTGCTTGTTGATGAGTCGAACATCGGCAGTTCGGTTCGCACGGCGGGGCGCGGCCTGGATTGGCTGAAGCTGCGTGATTTTCTGGCCGGGCCAGCGACAGGACGTGAATTGATCGAGATGGTGGTGTATGCGGGGCTACCCCCGGCCATGCCTGTCTGGCAGGAAGAGCGCGACAAAAAAAACAAGTTCGTGCAATGGTTGCGCGCCAACGGATTCATGGTGGTAACCAAAGACGGTTGGCCGGCGGAAGAAGGCCGTTACAAAGCTAACGTTGACGTCATGATGGCAATCGACGCGCTGGAGCTGTCGGTTGAGATGCGGCCGGACGTGGTCATTCTCGTAACCGGTGATGCCGATTTCGCTTATCTCGCCACTAAATTGAGGCGACGCGGCATCCGTGTGGAAGTGGCTTCGGTCGCGCAAAATCTTGGGAACCTGTTGAGAACCACAGCGAGCGAAGTGATTGATCTGGCAGCATTGTTCAGGACCTTCGAGATGAAAAACGTCCAGGACTCTACGACGCCGGCCGCGCGAGAGCCGCAGCAATCTGTCTCACCGCGGCACAGCCAGCGCAGACGGCGGCCGAGATTTCGCCATCCGAAGGCCAGCGCCACGACGACATAGGTCACTCGCGCAGCAGCGTATGAGCGCGAGGCAACGCCGACTGGATCGCAGGCCACGGCTTGAAGAGTTATTTTGTTCTTTGGTAATTGTGGCGGCGATGTCCACTGCCCCTGTTTAGAGAGCTCCTGTCCATGTGCCACGATCGCCAAGATTGCAGGGCGTTCGAAAGCCCTATCGTTGCGCAGTTTACCCGCCGTGGCAGGCATCCGTTACGGCTGCGAAACGCCATGGTGTCTTAAAACAGTTTCAGAGTCGCATCAGTGCCTTAAATCCGGGATGTTCGCGCAGGACGTCCCAGGTCGGGTCCAGCTGAATTTCATGTATCGTTAGGCCAGCAGGCGTTTGCAGCGAATGCTGCAATAGCTCGATCGCCTTTTCGTATTGTGCGGTGATGGCGTAAATGCGGGCCATCGCAATCACCAGGACCGGCGCATCCAGGGCATCTTTGGACTCCGGCAGCAATTCTAACGCGCGATTCCCTTCATAAATCGCATCATCTTTTCGCCCAAGTCCGGCATAGATCAGCCCGAGAAGGGCGTGGCGCGCCGAGTCCTGCGGACTCTCTGCAACCGCTCGCTGTGCGATGCTCAACGCGTGTTCGTACTCTGCCTGTGCTTTTTCCGGGTCCGGGATGAGCCTGTACACCTGCGCGGCAAGAAACGACTTTGGCAATGGCGTGCTCGTTTGGCCATGCAGGTTTTCGAGAGGACTACGCCACAAAACGTTTAGCGCTTCATCAAATTTTCGTTCGAAAAAGCAGACGTTGAACCGCGCCAGTGCGACCGTGCCGAACGACTCGAAATCCGGTGGAAGGGTCGCCAGTAAATTCTTCATCCTGGTCAAGTCTCCTTTCCACTCCATGTCCACAGTGGCGCGAAGCGATTGTGCTTCGAACGAGTTTGGAACCAGAGCAACGGCACGATCGAAAGCCTTTGCGGCTGCAGGAAAATCCCGAACGGCTTGATAGGTTAACCCAAGATTCTCGATAATAATCGGATCACTGGGACTGAGCGACGCAGCTTTCTCATAATCCGCGATTGATTGTTTCCAATTGCCTTGCCGGCGCTCGATTGAAGCGATTGCAAGAAACACGCTTGAGTCGTTAGGCAGATCGCGGCGCGCAATCTCAAATTCCCGAAGGGCTCGCTCATAATTGCGATCTCCGTAATAGGCAACGAATCCGGCTGCAAGGTGCGACTCCGGTGCGTTAGGTTGGAGCCGCGTCGCTTCGTTCGCCGCACTCCGCGCTCTTGTCAGCCGTTCCGGCGTTGGGTCAAAAAGATAATAAATCCAGCTTTCAATGTGAGCGAGACGAGCGAAGGCGAGCGCGAAAGATGGATCCAGCTGTGTCGCTTTCTCGTAAAGCTGTTCCGCGCGCTGGAGTGTCTCGAGCGTTTCCTCTGCGCGGCTGTACATCGTGTGGGCTTGCAAATACAGCTTGTAAGCTTCGTCGTTGGTTGTGGGTCGCTCTTTGATACGGTTGACTTCGTCCGGCGAAAGTTTCGCTTTCAGTTGATTTGCGATCTCCTGGGCGAGCGCGCTTTGGATGGCAAACACGTCCGTGAG
>JBLMXH010000024.1:0-8322 GCA_050257685.1 Nitrospirota bacterium | reverse complement strand
GTTTTGACCTGATTCCATTGCCGCATCCATCCGGCGCGTCGCCCTGGCACAAAATTCCACCTGGCAAAGCACTCACTGAGCGCGCGCTCAAATTAATCGCGCGACATCCAGCAATCAATCTACTGGACTAATCTGGAGACCACGAATTCACGCATTTTCACAAGAGTTACTTCTTTTCTTGGTTTCCTGGTTTCCTGATTCATCTTTTTTCGAATGTTTTCAGAAATTCCAAGTCGCGTTGACATTCCGGAAACCGACAAATGGGATCTCACACATCTCTTCGCTGACGTGAAGAAATGGCAGGAGGATTTTACCTGGCTACAGCGTGAGTATCCAAAGCTTGAACAGTGGAAAGGCAGAGTGGGCGAATCAGCCCAGGCATTGGCTGGGCTTCTGGAGTTTGAGAAAGCGCTCGAGCAGAAGATGGAACGCGTCTATCACTACGCCTCGTTGCAAGCCGCCGAGGACAGCACGAATAACGAGTACCTCGCTCGCATTGGTCAGGTTCAAAATCTCCTTACAAAGATCAGCGAGACGGCAGCGTTCGCTGTTCCGGAAATTCTGGCGATCGATCATGAACGATTCGAACAATTTCTTGCCGATCCGGCGCTGAAAGATTGGGAGATCAAGCTACACAAGATCCGGCGCATGAAACCACATGTGCTTTCAGTTCCCGAGGAACGTCTGCTGGCGTTGAGTAACGTCGCGCTGAGCGGTTACGACGATACATTTTCGCAGCTCACCGATGTAGACATGAAGTTCGGTGTGCTTGTCGACGAGACCGGACGCGAGCGACCCCTCAGTCAAAGCTCGTTTAGTTCATTTCTGGTGAAGCGCGACCCTGAACTGCGCAGACGCGCTTTCCGTCAATTTTACGCTGAGTTCCGTGACCACCAGTACACGCTCGCCGCGTCCTTGGGGTATTCGGTGAAGGCAGACGTGTTTCACGCCAGAGCACGCCATTATCCCTCTGCGCTCGAAGCAGCGCTGTTTCCCGATGACGTGCCGGTGGCTGTGTATGACGGTTTGATTCAAGCTGTCCGCGCGAATTTGAAGCCGCTGTTTCGATATTTCGATGTTCGCCGGCGCGTGCTCGGTTTGGACGAGCTTCATCACTACGACACGTACGTTCCACTGGTTGCCGAGATCCAGACTAGATTCACTTTTGATGAAGCGATCGAAATGGTGTTGGATGCGCTCGCCCCACTGGGAAAAGAATACGTCCAGGTCCTGGCGGAAGGTCTGCGATCGAGGCGCTGGTGCGATCGTTATGAAAACAAAGGCAAACGCAGCGGTGCCTTTTCGTCCGGTAGTTACGGTGCGCCGCCCTACATTCTCATGAACTACAAGCAGGACGTGTTCGCGGATGTATACACGCTTGCGCATGAAGCAGGCCATTCGATGCACAGCTGGTTCTCGCAAAGTTCGCAACTCTTTCAGGACTACGAATATCCGATCTTTCTCGCGGAGGTCGCATCGACGTTCAACGAGGAATTGCTGACGCATCATCTGCTTAACACTACGAAGGATCCGAAGATGCGGGCTTACATCATCAACCGCGAAATCGACGATCTGCGCGGCACTCTGTTCCGACAGAGCATGTTTGCTGAATTCGAAAGAGTCATTCACGAGGTCGAGGAAAGCGGCGATGCTCTGACGCTTGAGCTTTTCAAGTCGGAATATCACAAGCTGCTTGAGGCTTATTTTGCCGAGAATTTCGTGCTCGATCCCGAGCTTGATCTGGAATGCCTCCGGATCCCGCATTTCTATCATGCGTTCTACGTTTACAAATACGCGACTGGAATTTCCGCTGCTGTGGCGCTGTCGCAGCGCGTGCTTTCCGGTCAACCCGGCAGCGTCGAAACTTATATGAAGTTCTTGCGTTCAGGCGGTTCCAAATTCCCGCTGGAGACACTGAAAGCCGCAGGCGTGGATATGACAACACCGGCGCCGATCGAAAGCACACTGCAGCTGTTCGAACGCCGCCTCGACGAATTAGAATCACTATTGCTGTAGGGCGGCTGTGTCAGACGCCATGGCGTTGGCCGCCGCATAAATTCCACGATGCAGCTCGATCCGGAACAACTTCGCCAACGACTGGATCCGCTGTTCTACGAGAATTTCGAAAAACTTGGCGAACTCGGCGCGGCTGTTTCGGTTTGGCAGAATGGTAAACCGCTGGTTGAACTTTACGGCGGATTTTGCGATGCGATTCGCGAGAAACCGTGGACAGCCGACACGATCGTGCTGGTCTGGTCTGCGACGAAAGGAATTGGCAGCACGTGTGTATTGCATGCACTCCAACAACACAAGATTGAGCTCAACCGCCGTGTTGCGGAGTTCTGGCCTGAGTTCGCACAGGCGAACAAAGAACAAATTACGCTCGGGCAATTGCTTTCGCATCAGGCCGGTCTTTGTGCTTTGGACTCGCGCGTTGACGTCCTCGATTACGACGGAGTGATTCGCGCACTGGAAGCGCAAGAGCCTTTGTGGCCGCCGGGAACTGCGCATGGCTACCACGCGCGCACATTCGGATTTCTCCTCGACGAACTCATCCGGCGCATCGCTGGGGAAACGCTCTCCGAATATTGGCAGGAAAATTTTGCGCGGCCGCTCCAACTCGATTTCTGGATCGGCTTGCCAGAAAAGGAAAATGCGCGAGTGGCCACGATTTATGCTGCCAGGAGTGGCAAGTCGCCGGAGCCAGCGCAATTTTATCGCGATCTCGTTACGCCTGGCACTTTGGCGAGAAAGACATTTACGTCCCCTTACGGTTTAAATGTCATCAGCAAGATGAATGATCCGCAGATCCGTGCGCGGCCGAATGTCTCCTTCGGTGGAATCGGGAGCGCCTTGGCGCTTGCGAAATTTTATTCGATGCTCGCCAACAACGGAGAATTTAATGGGCAAACTTTCTTTTCACCGAGAACAATCGAATCGATGTCAATGACGTTGTCAGATGGCATCGATCGTGTTTTTCAGATCCCGACGGCGTTCTCTGCCGGTTTTATGAAAGACTCACCAGACGCACCGCGGAGGATGTTCGGAACATCCGCGACATCTTTCGGGCATCCCGGCGCGGGTGGTAGTCACGCCTTTGCCGATCCGGAAAATAAAATCGCGTTCGCATACGTGATGAACCAAATGCAACAATCAGTTCTGCCGAACGAGAAATCGCTCCGACTGGTCAACGCGATTTATGAACTTGTGTAACGGCGTTCTGTAAGCGCCGAAACTGGGGACGGTGCTCACAGAACGCGGCTACACTTATTCGCCAATCGTGGTGATGAAGACCCTTCGTCGGTGCGGTGCGCGTCGGTGCTCAAAAAGAAAAATACCTTGCCAGGTGCCAAGCCGCATTTTGCCGTCCACAATAGGCACAGTCTCGCTGGTGCGCGTCAGAACCATGCGGATGTGTGAGGGCATGTCGTCGCTGCCTTCCGCATCGTGCGTGAAGTAATCGGCATCTTCGGGAACAAGACGCTCGAAAAATTCTTCCAAATCGCGCCTCGCACTGGGATCGGCATTTTCCATGATCACGATGCTGCAACTGGTGTGCTGAACAAAAAGCGTGGCGGTTCCATTTTGGATCCGGCGGTTGTCGATCTTCGACTGCACGTCATCGGTGATTTCGTAGAGACGTTTGCCATGGGTGCGCACTTCGACTTGATCGTGGTAAACCTGCATCTTCAGGCACGTTATTCAGCGTCGCGAGAACGTAAAACAAGGACGGTGCGTCGGGAGCCGCGATTTGTCGGCGGTCTGGAAATCGCCGCTGCTTGTTTCGCGCGCATTGATCTCTCTCCCGGCTGGTGGCCTATTAGCCTGGTGCAAAGCGACATCGAGCGCGTGCTGTTTGACGCGCCGGCAATTCATAAACGGCTCGATGAAATGGCCGCGCAAATCACGGCTGATTACGCCGACCGGGAACTCACAGTGATCGCAATTTTAACCGGCAGCTTGATGTTCATGTCGGATCTGCTGCGCCGAATCCCACTTCCGTTGAAATTAGATTGCATAAGCGTCGCCAGTTACCACGGACAGTCGCAAACGAGCGGCAAAGTGAGTTTCAAAGATGTGATCGTTCCCGATGTAGCTGACCGGGATGTTTTGGTTCTGGACGACATTCTGGATACCGGCCATACACTGGCGGCGGTTCGAAAAAGAGTGGAAGCAGCGCAGCCACGCAGCATTCGGATCTGTGTTTTGCTGAGCAAAAGGAAACTGCGTGCGCGAGACGTTGACGCGGATTACATCGGCTTTGAAATGGACGATGAATTTGTTGTCGGTTACGGGCTTGATTACATGCAGCGGTATCGCAATCTGCCGTACATTGGCGTGTTGAAGAAGCAACGGCTCGAGTCGACATCATGATGTGGTCATGTTGAGCGGTGCAACGAAATCCGAAGCACGAGGCCAGGCTTTCAAACATGTTTGCTGTTCAAACCGATTGATAAAATCTGAGATTGAAAGCGTGGCCTCGCTCCAAAAGCATTCGGCGCTGCGTTGCAGCTTCGCTTCGCTAAACATGACATTCCAAAATCGCGTCCCGAGCAGCCAAAACGTATGAACGTGCGAGTGCAATTTTATGCTCAGTTGCGTGAACTCATCGGAATTCGTGAGTTATGCGTTGACGTTCCCCAAGGCACGACGGTTCGCGAATTGCTAGAACAGATTTATGCGCAAAAACCTGCGCTCCGTGCCCACGACAAAAGCATTTTGGTTGGTGCTGGTTTGGAATTTGTGGATCGCAACCACCAACTAAGTCCCGAGGAGGAAATCGCGATTATGCCGCCGGTGCAAGGTGGTTAAATCCGGCACCGCGGACGTTCGGCCACCGTCGTTAGAGCGATACGTCGTCTACGACGTCGCGTTTCAATGGGCAAATCCCGCGCTTTTTTGAATTGGCGACGAAATCCAGGAATTCGCGCGCTGGTGCGCCAAACGTCACCATCTCGGCTTTCTCCAGAGCCTGCGACGTGTTCAGTCCGCTTAGATAGACAAGTTTGAACGCCTTCTTGATTTCGTCTCGATCTTTTGCACTAAATCCAGCACGGCGCATCCCGACGATGTTCAGCCCGAAGACGGAGTTGCGCTCCGCCGCTATCACGAACGGTGGCAAATCTTTTCCGAATGCCGAGCTGCCTTGCACCATCACAAGACGACCAATGTGCATGAACTGGTGAAAGGTTGAGCCGCCGCCGAGAAACGCGCCGTCGTCTACACGAACGTAGCCGGCGAGCAAACAATTGTTGGCGATCACGACGTTGTTTCCGATAAAGCAATTGTGACCGACGTGCGCCCCGGCCATGAGGAAATTATTATTGCCGATTTTGGTCGCACTTTGGTCGGAACTGCCACGATGGATCGTACAGTACTCGCGAATGACGTTATCGTTTCCGATTTCCACTTCCGTTTTTCGTTTCGGCGAAAACGAAAGATCCTGCGGTGGCGGACCGATAATCACGCCGTGTCCGATGAAATTTCCGCGGCCGATCGCGACTTGACCCTCGATCACGACATGCGATTGCACCGCCGTTTGCTCACCGATTGTCACATACGGTCCAATGATCGAAAACGGGCCGATCTCTGCATTTGCGCCGAGTTTTGCATTCGGATCGACGATTGCTGTCGGATGAATCTTGCAACTGGTCATGTTTCGGATTTCGACATTCGATTTTCGAATTTCGTACCTACAACACGCCCGCTTCTTTGAAACTGAAATAACCGGGACTGCTGTCCGATGGTGCGCCGATAATGATGTGATCGAGCAATTTAATTTGTAAAAGGTCGGCGGCTTCGGCCAGCCGTCGCGTCAGGCTGTGGTCAGTCTGACTCGGCGACGGATCGCCGGACGGATGATTGTGCACAACGACGACTGCGTAGGCGGCGTAAGTAATCGCGGGCCGAAAAATCTCCCGCGGATGGGCGATACTTTCATTCATGCTTCCAACAGAAACCGATTCGACTCGCATCAAACGATACCGTGTATCGAGCAGGACAACGCGCAGTGATTCGATCCGCAGCATGCGCATGTCGTCTCCCAGCAGTTTGTAGATCAGTTCCGGTGAATCGAGCTTTTGCTGGGACAATGGTTCCTGCGTGAAGCGTTTCCCTAAATTGAACGCTGCCACCAGTTCTAATGCCTTTGCCGGCCCGATCCCTTTAATTTCGCTTAGTTCTTTCACGGAGCACCGGCTCAACTCCCCGAATGATTTGTATTTGCCGATCAACTCACGAGCGACATCGACCACGTTCATGCCGCGGCGGCCGGTGCGCAGCAATATCGCAATCAGTTCCGCGTTACTGAGAGCGTCCGCTCCTCTTGCAAGCAACTTTTCCCGCGGCCGCTCGTCCTGCGGCATTTCGCGGATTTTAAGCTGCGGCATATGAAAGACCTGGAGGACGCAGCTCCTGCGACGCCAACTCACGACCTCGCGGGAGCTTGACCTTCATGACAGGAGTATCACACGCGAAGTTGATCGAACATGTCGCACAACGCATCACCGAGCGAGAACAATGCATCGGTGAAAGCATTCGCCGGAATACCATCGAATGCGCATTGCGCTTTGCGAATCAGATCTGTGCCCGCTGCGATGGACTCATTTAACGCCCCATTATTGGCGCCGTTCTTGAGAAGCTCAATCATCTCTTCGATCTTTTCGTCGAGCACAAGCTGGCAACACCGTTCGCGTTCAAATTCCGAAGCTGAACGGAGGAAAATCAAAACCGGCAACGTGAATTTACCTTTGCGCAGGTCCGTCCCAAGCGTTTTGCCTGTCACACTCTCGGTGCCGGCGAGGTCGACGCAGTCATCATAAATCTGATAGGCGGTGCCGATTTGGAATCCAAAATTCTTAAATGTTGCGATCGCCTTCGGATCGGCTTCGCTGATAACGCCAGCCAGTTCCGCTGCGGCCGAGAAAAGTGATCCGGTTTTCATCTGCACGATTTGCAAGTAATCCTGAACCGTGAGGTTAAGATCGAACCTGCGCTGCGTTTGAATCATTTCCCCTGAGCAAACCGTCGCTGCCGTGCGGGCGATCGCGCGACCGATGTCGGAGTTTTCGAAGTTAGTCGATAACGTCAGCGCGTGTGCGAAAAGACAGTCGCCCAGGAGAACGCTCAGGGAATTCCCCCAACGCGCGTTTGCAGTCGGCTGCGCTCGACGCTGTTCTGCCTCGTCCATTACGTCGTCATGCACCAGCGTGGCGATATGAATGAGCTCCACGATTACCGCGAGATCGACGTGTCCGGAATCAATCTTCCCTGTAGCGCCACCCGCAAGCAGAGCCAGCAGCGGGCGAAGACGTTTGCCACGGCTCCCGACAGCGTAGACGACGTAACCTTCGATTGCGGGATCGAATGCCGAGGCCTGTTGGGCAATGCGCATCTCGACTGCATCAAGATGCGGTTGAACCAGTTTTGCGACCTCGGCCAAACGCATCACGGGAGAGCCGCTCGCCTTCGCAACTGCGCGGCGACTCGTCCTCTGGTCCGTGCGGGCGAAGAGTTCCACCAGGCGAGAATAGTGGTGCGGATCGCAGGTTGTCAAAGCAACATCACGCCAGCCTTGCCGAATATTGTATCAAACGCCGGAAATCAGGCGAGGCGTCTGACACCGATAACCCACCGTTATTAACGTTTGCGTAGCCAGGAATCAGTTCCGTACTTCTGCCGGGTTAATTCGCTCGCCCGGTGGAAAATCTCTTCACCGATCTTTAACTCACTGCAATTGGCCGATAAAGATTGCGCAAATTTTTGAGCGAGGTTGGTCCTGATAGAGAAGCCTTGAATGCTGCCTTGCTGCAATAAGCCATGATCAGTACGGCGCTGCGCCGCCCCGGCGATTTTGCTGCCATCCATCATCACATCCGCGCGAACCGGATTCGCGAAGCAGTTGGATCCGCTGCCGTTGACGGCCTGCTTCAAGAGCGCAATCCTGCCCGGGTCAGCCCCCCCGGCGACAACTGCACGTTCGCCGATTCCGTTTAAAGCGTCGACTAAGGCGCGGTGAATTTTTTCGTAAATCACAATCGATGATTCATCGAATACCGGATCTTTCGCTGGAACGACAATCGAATAGGTGAGGTCGTCTCCGTGCAAAACCATCCCGCCGCCAGTCCAACGCCGAACTAAATCGCGCTCCGCTGCGTATATCGCCACATCGGAAAATTTCCCAAAATACCCGAAGGAGAGGGCAGGAGACCGCCAGCGGTAGAAGCGGATAGTTGGAATGATTGCCGATTCCAGCAACGCCTCGTCGATGGACATGTTCATTGCCGCCGATTGCCCAGCGGTATCGTGATGGACAGTTAACGC
>JBLMXH010000023.1:0-4672 GCA_050257685.1 Nitrospirota bacterium | reverse complement strand
TATCTTTCTGCCTAACGAGAATGGCGCACGCCCATGTCACGGCGATATGGCGCGGTACGCGGATGATCCGCACTGGCGCGATCTCGTGCTGTTTTACGAGTATTTCCACGGCGAAACCGGCCGTGGCTGCGGCGCCAGTCATCAAACTGGATGGACAGCGCTCGCAGTGAAACTCCTGGAGAACTCGATTGAACATATTGATCGAAGCATACAGATCGATCGCGAACCCGACGCCAGGGCGTCCAAGTTACGCGGCGCGGCTGGCGCAAGACGCAAACGAAGTGCGGCGCGCACAGCAGTTACGGTTTGAGGTTTTTAATCTCGAATTGGGCGAAGGATTGGCCGATTCGTACGCGACTGGCCTTGATGTCGATCCGTTCGACGAGTTCTGCGATCACCTCATCGTCGAAGAATGCGCTACCGGCGAAATTGTCGGAACGTATCGGTTGCAAACGGGCCAACTCGCCGCTGCGAATCTCGGATACTACAGCGAGCGGGAATTCGATTTTGCGCCGTACGAACCGTTTCGCTGCGAGATGATCGAGCTCGGCCGCGCCTGTGTACATGCCGCCCACCGAAATTTCAATCTGCTGCATCTTCTCTGGCGGGGAATAGCCCGTTATGCCGTGGAACGTAATGCACGTTTTCTCATCGGCTGCAGCTCGTTGACGTCACAGGATCCGTATGAAGGCGCAACCGCCTACCAACAACTAAAAGATCATCTTGTTGAGCCTGCGCTTCGCACCGAGCCGAGAGAGCCTTTCGTTGTAGCCGGCGGCGATGACGCCGGCTATGTGTATGCGTTGTTACATCAAAGAAAGCCGGGGGCAACGCCCCCGGCTACAGCAGGCGCTTCATCCAAGCTCTTGCGGGCGTATCTGGCTATCGGCGCGAAGATTTGCGGACCCCCGGCGATCGACCGCGAATTCGGCACGATTGATTTTCTCACATTGCTCGATCTCCATCGATTGCCTGCGGTTGTGCGCGCACACTTTCTCCGATGAACGAGGTGATTTCCAGGGCGTTCGCCGCGGCGGACGCCACTCGGTTCGAATCGGCGTCGCCCAGAGACGCCTTACAATATCTGCGGACGCTATTTCTTGCGAGTTGGCGGGCGTTCGCTGTCGTGTTCTTCTCACTGCTGGCACTTGTTCACAACGCGATCACAATTCCGTTCGTTAGGCCGACAAGGCGTGTTCACGCGCGTGCGGTTTGGCTGCACCGTTGGTCTCGATTTGCCTGCCTGGTGCTTGGGATTCGCATCAAGACAGGTCGTTCGATGCCGTCCTCCGGCCTTTTGGTCAGCAATCATTTGAGTTATATCGATATCATTGGCTTAAGCTCGATTCGGCCATGTGTTTTCGTGGCCAAGAGCGATGTGGCGATGTGGCCACTGTTCGGGTGGCTGGCACGCGCTGCCGGCACGATCTTCGTCGATCGCAAGCGGAGGCTTGCAAGCGGCAGAGCCGTGGACGTAATAAGGGATGCGATCGCTGGCGGCTCAGTCGTGGTGATTTTTCCAGAGGGGACGAGTTCCGACGGCGCGACGGTGTTGCCATTTAAGTCGGCGTTGCTCGAATCGGTTGTGCAGGTTCGCTGCCCGGTTACAGCCGCGGCGATTGACTACGCTCTCGATGACGGGTCCGTTGCCGACGAAGTCTGTTACTGGCGCGATATGACGCTGCTGCCGCACCTTCTCAATCTGCTCTTCAAGGGGGAGATCCGCGCAAGCTACGCATTTTCTCCAGCCGAAATTCGTGCAGGCAATCGCAAACAGATCGCGCGGGAACTGCGGGATCAAATCATGGCAATGCGATCATGAAGACATACAAACAACAGATCCGTGTGAATTATCCGCATGAGAACGGGCGAATTGCTCTTCGCACAGACACGGATTGGGACATCAACGTCGAAGCGGTCGGCCGCAACGGGTGCGCGACGGAGTTTCAAATCGAAACAGACCGGCCATATTTTTATTTCAAGCCGGTCCTGCTCCACAACGGCACGACAATGTGGTCGCGCGGAGAAAATTGTCTTGCCGTGGCGACGTCAGGAGCCCCGCTGGAAGTTCATCCTTTCTTCCAGGAAGACACACGTTGCAGCGTGTGCGAGCTGATGCCGCCTCTGGCAAGTCCGGCGGGTGTTCAACATCGCTTCCGCGTTTTCCTGCCGCCGGGTTATCAAGAGAACACGCTGAAAAAATATCCGGTGCTCTACATGCACGACGGACACAATCTCTTTTTCAAGGAGGAAGCTTTTGTGGGCAACACGTGGAGAACCGACGAGGTCCTCAATATGCTGGATAAGATGAACGCGATTGAGGAAGTAATCGTGGTCGGAATTTTTCCTAGCGACCGGATGACGGAATACACCCAGCCTGGATATGAAGATTACGGCCGGTTCCTGGTGGAAACCCTCAAGCCGCTGATCGACACGAAGTACCGTACCCTTCCCGGCCCGGCGACGACCGCCGTGATGGGATCCTCTTTGGGGGGCGTTGTTTCATTTTATCTCGGTTGGCAGTGGCCGGACATCTTTGGAAAGATCGCCTGTCTTTCCAGCACCTTCGGTTATCGGGATGATTTTTTTGAGCGCGTCTCTTCCGAGCCGAAAAGAAAAATCCAGATTTATCTCGATAGCGGCTGGCCAGGAGACAACTACGAGCCTACGCGAAGCATGCGAGATCGATTGATCTGGAAAGGCTATTGTCCTGGTTCCGAGCTTCTCTATCTGGCTTTCCCTGAAGCAAAACATGACGAGAACGCGTGGGCGGCGCGCAGTCCGATTCCGTTTCAGTTTCTTTTTGGAAAGATGCCGCTGTTTTCAAAAACGCGGCGATCCAAGGCGGAACTCAAATAAAATCTGCTATCGATCGTCCGGGTTCGAAAGGCGCTTGCGAAAGTAATCACGCCAGCTCCCTGGAAGCGAGGGTAGCTCGCTTACCCGACGCAACATGTCCTGGTTGGTCGCATCTCCCCGATACAGTCTCACCACATCGGCGATCGTAATGTTGTGCTCGTCTCGTTCGAGTAACTCTATGGAGTCGTCTGCTGCGACTTCTCCTTCTTTTACAACCGCAAAATAAAATCCGGTGCGGCCACTCTCCAGAAAACGCTTCACCATGTCGGGACGGTTAAAGCGAATGCCAAGTTTAAAACAGGGCATGCGGGGTTGAGTGACCACAAATTCGGCAGATCCGATCCGGAACCGGTCACCAATTTGCGTGTCCTCGAGGAAGCCCTCGGTTGTGAAGTTCTCGCCGAAAACCCCCCATGGGAGTTCCATGTCCGGAAGTTCTCGGTGCCAGAACGCGTAGTGCTCCGAGGGATAGACGTAAACCGCCTTGTCGATTCCTCCGTGGACGGTCAGATCAGATTGCTGATCGCCTTTCACGTTAAGCTTTGAAACTCGAACCCGGCCGGAAACAGGCTCCTTGAAGATGGAAGTTCGGACAGTCCTGCCCTTCCATTCAATTTCGCGTGGAAGTCCGACGTTGACCGATAAGAGCGTCATGCTGCGCACGTCGCGAGCATAACCGATCCAAAGTTAGATGTAATCAAAGTTCAGATTAGACGGACGCGAGTCCCGTGCGTAGAACCGCCGAGATCAGCACCGTCGCGATGGCTGTCTGATTATGGATTCTTTGCAGTGGCTTGCGAGCGCTGTTGAATGCCTGCCGTGTCAACGCGATCGCTTCACGAGGATCATCCGTGAATCTCGCCGCGAAGCTGTAAACTGCAGGGTAATAACGCGCCACCAAACGATCGAAGCGGGAGCTTTTTGTTTTCATAGAGCCTTTCTTGCTTATTAGTCGCGAAGAACGCGTTTGCCTTACAACACCTTCACCGTCAGGCGGAGATCTCTGAATTATCTGGTAGCGGAGTGTCGAAAATCTGGGAAGGGTAACGGCTAAATCTATGAAAACCCTTACGCTGAGGTTGTTTGTTGGTTATCTGGCCATTGCCGGGATCGTCGGTACGCTCTCCGCACAGAACGATTTAAACCTGCCTGACGTTAGCCAGGCTGCGGAGGTCAAACAGCGGATCGCGCTGACTGACATTACGATCAAATACCACCGTCCGTTGGTGAACGGCCGGAAAATTTGGGGTGGCCTCGTTCCATACGGTAAAGTGTGGCGGGCCGGGGCGAATGAAAATACGACGATTGAATTCAGCGATCCGGTTTCGGTGGAGGGAAAGCCACTGGCCAAAGGCACCTATGGACTGCATATGATTCCCAATCCTGATTCCTGGACGGTGATCTTTTCAAAAACCAACACGGGGTGGGGAAGCTACAGTTACGACCAAAAGGAAGATGCTTTGAGGGTGGACGTGAAACCGCGGCCCCTCAATGGTCAGAAAGAAGCGCTCGAATTCGAGTTCGACGATTTGAAACCGGATTCGACGGCGGTCACGCTGAAGTGGGATAAACTGGGCGTTCCTTTCATTGTTTCGATTAACGATGCGGACCAGACGTTGCAAAATATTCGAGCACAGCTGAAGGGTCGGGGTCAATTTACCTGGCAGGCTTTGGATGAAGGGGCACAATTTTGCCTAACGAGAAAAATTGACCTCGATGAGGGGTTGCGTTGGGCCGATGCTTCCATTCAGAATGAGGAACGGTTCGAAAATCTCAGCACCAAAGCGGATATCCTCAAAGCCTTGAATCGCCC
>JBLMXH010000022.1:0-3364 GCA_050257685.1 Nitrospirota bacterium | reverse complement strand
GAAGCCAGACACGCCGCGAGTGCGTGCGGCACCGCGTAATGAACATGAAAGAGATCGAGTTGCTGGGAGCGCGCCACTTCCGCCATCTTCACCGCGAGCGGCAAAGTGTAATCAGGACAGGGAAACAAAGGGTTGTGCACCACGTCGACCCGATGGAAATGAAGATTGTCTTGCGGCAGATCCAAACGGACAGGTTGGGCGTAGCTAAAAAAATAAACTTCGTGACCGCGGCGAGCTAACTCCGAGCCGAGCGCAGTCGCCAAAATCCCGCTCCCGCCAATCAACGGGAAACAGGCAATGCCAATTTTCAGCGGTAACGATTTCATCCCGGCTCAGTGTAGGCCTTGCCGGAGTCGGAAATCTCGTCGCGATTGACAAATTTCACCCCGGGAGCGTCCGCTTTGTTGATGTAATGCTGCTCGCTCGCGCCGGAGATGTAATGCGTGCATTGGATCACCGATTGCATCCAGGCAAAACGCGTGTCGCGGGTCGGGCTAACTTGCTCCGGACCAAATTCTCCCCCAGGAATCTCCACAAATCGATCGCCCCCCTTGTGCAGCAACAATTTTCCATCCCGACAACGTGCACGAACAATCTCACCTTCATAACGTTCGTCTACGAAATAGTCCGGGACTTTCACCGCGCGTGCTCTGAACTCCGGTGCGCTGGATCGCTCGATCCGCACACCCTTCAGAAAACCCATTCGCGCGTACATTTCCAGGCAGAACTCGGCGACGGTCTCACACTTCGTCTCCTTAAACTCTTCGACCAAAGACCGGTCGACATAATTCGGAAGTTGGCGCGCAGTTTTCTCCTGCCAGTCCGGTAGAACGCGTTTGGCGTAGAGCGGCGAGAACTGCTTTTGGATCCGGTTCGCAAACTGAAAATTTATAGCTACGTCCTTTTTGCTCTGTCGGTCTCGCAAAATAGTAATCGTTTCGCGCGGATCATGATCGCTATCGTGAAAGAAAAAAACGATTTCTCCGCCAATCTCCTCCCGCAGGCGTCGCGCAGTCAGGATCTTGGCGACCAGGTATCGTTTGGGGAAAAATCCGCAGGGTTGCTGACCGAAACAAATAATCGGGCGATCCATGACCTAAATCGAGCTTCAGACCCCGGCAGACTCCTGCATCCTGTAAAAGAGAGTCTGCAAGATCGGCGCCACGATTAATACCGCTGCACATCCAATTAGATTATACCAAAGGTAACCGATGTTCGTCGTCGCGAAGAGAACGAACACGAGCGTCTGCGCGAGAAGTGCCGCGAAAAATACCGCCGAGCCGGTGACTCGACGAATAAAGAAAGCCGCCAGGAAAAGACCGAGAATACTGCCGTAAAATATTGATCCCAAAATGTTGCCAGCTTCAATGAGGTTCTCGACCAAACTGGCGAATGACGCGACGGCGATAGCCACAAAACCCCAGGCGGCGGTGAGCGCTTTCGCCGCGACAACATAATGATGGTTGGTCGCATGCGGACGGATCAACGGCCGGTAAAAATCGACAGCAGTGGTGGTGCCCAGAGCGTTCAGAGCTGCGGCTGTCGCTGACATAGTCGCGGACAAAATCACGGCGATGAGTAATCCGACAACTCCGTGCGGCATCTGTTGAAGAACAAAAGTAATAAAGACGTAATCCGATTCCTTGCTCTTTGGATCTACGCCAGCTTGCACCAGAATCGCCTTTGTCTGATCGCGCAGGTCGCGGGTCTGCGTTTCAAGTTCCTGCAGCCTCTCGCCAGCCTGATTGCGGTCGCTTGCTGACGCATTGGCAAGAACGCGAATCGCTTCGCGTTTTTGCCTGAAGACATCGTCGAACCGCGTCTGCAATTCGGTTAACTGTTTTGCATACCCGTTTTCCAATGCGCGCTCGTACGCAGGTTGATTGAAATAGACCGGCGGTTTTTCGAATTGATAAAACATGAAGACAATCGCGCCGAGCAGGAGAATGAAGAATTGCATCGGCACCTTCACCGTCGCATTGAACAGCAATCCGAACCGACTCTCCTTGAGCGAGCCTCCCGCAAGGTATCGCTGCACTTGGGATTGGTCGGCTCCAAAATAGGATAGCGCGAGAAAAAAGCCGCCAATCAAACCGGACCAAAAGGTATATCGCCTGTGCGGATCGACCGAGAAATTGACGGCCTCCAGTTTCCCCATGCTGCCCGCAATCGACAATGTGCTTTGAAACGAGAGATCGGGCGACAACCGGTAAACAGCGACGGCAAATGCGATTGCCATGCCGACCAGAATCACAACCATCTGGTAACTCTGGGTGATACTGACAATTTTCGTCCCGCCCATCACCGTGTAGATGATCACCAGACCGCCCGCGAGCCAGATGGTCAGGTTCAAACGCCATCCTAGTAGCGCAGAAAGAACGATCGCCGGCGCATAGATTGTAATTCCGGCGGCGATGCCTCGTTGCACAAGAAACAGGAACGCGCCGAGCAACTGCGTCTTTCGATCGAATCGTTGACCGAGATACTGATAGGCTGTGTACACCTTCAGCCGTTGGTAGATCGGAACGAAAACCGCGCACACAACGACAAGCGCCAGCGGTTGTCCGAAATAATTTTGGATAAAACCGATGCCGCTCTCATAGGCCTGGCCCGGCATGGATAGAAACGTGATGGGTCCGGCCTGTGTCGCTAGAACGGACAGTCCAATCGTAGCCCAGCGAATGCTGGCGTCGCCCTTGAGATATTGGCCTAACGAGGCTCTCCCGCGTGTTCGCCACAGTCCGTAAAGCGGAATCGCCAGAATCGTGGCGATCAGAACAACGTAATCGAGCCGGTTCACGAAAACCGGACGGTAAAGAGGTAGAGCAGCACGACCTCCACCGCGAAAAGCGAAAGCGCCAGGGTGTACGCTTTGCGCCAGGAACGCGCATCGATCTTGTCATGGTGCACCTTCATTTTCCGAGTGACAACATGTTAGCAAACAACCGATACGCTCCCGGAACGCCCGCCGGCAACTGCCGAAACCAGGAATAACTGGTGTATACAAAGAAACCTTTGCCAAACTTCGCAACGAGCAGACCGCCGTCGAGTGGTTTTTCCTTCGGATCGCTACACGACAGGACGGGAGTCCAGGCCGGATCCCATTTGTTGGGGAAATAAAGTCCCCGCTCCTGAACCCAGCCCGCGAAATCTTTGGACGTGATTTTGTTTGGAGTAGTCATCATCGGATGATTCGGCGCCAGAATGCGAACCTCCGCATTCTCATCAGTGACACGGTCGCGGGAAATCTCCAATGGATACGGGCCCATTTCGTTACTCTTAAGATCCGACAGTGTGTTGTACTGCACGATCACAACTCCGCCGTTTTTCACATACGAAAACAGCTCGGGTAACCAGTTGGAAA
>JBLMXH010000021.1:0-11891 GCA_050257685.1 Nitrospirota bacterium | reverse complement strand
GCTATGTTTTGAATCTAAAGCTTTACAAGGAGAAGGAGCTTTTGCTCGAGACGGAAACCAAGCTAAGCAAACGCAGCCCGTTGGTGATCAAAGGTCCTCAGGTGGGTGGGGGACAATTGCTGCTAATATTAATTGTTCAGTAGGCGTTCCGTGCCGAAGCATTCGCTCCAGGAACACCTGTCATGTCCAGCAAAGTCGGGACGACCCGTAGCGCGAAATACGCTAATTTGGCGGGATTGAAAGGCTAGCCTCGGGGACTTCCTCCGCCGGGTTGCAGCCTCGACTTCGCTCCGAATGACGGAAAGATACGGAGATATGCGCGTTCCACTTCTCGCACTTGTGGTTTTATTTTTGCTAAAGTCGTTAGTCGGCGCCGTGGAGAAACCGTTCAACTTTGATAATACGCCGGGGAAACTTCCGAAAGAAGTAGTTCCGACCGCATATGCGATTCGCATCGTTCCTCACCTGGACAATTTCACGTTCGCTGGAACTGAAACCGTGACACTGAACGTAAGGAAGCCGATGCGCCGGCTGGTGTTGAACGCGCTCGAACTCAAGATTGAAGCGGCCGCTGTTGATGGCAAAGAACTGCCGCTCTCGGCTATAAAGACCGAGAATGAAAAGGAACTGCTGACGCTTACGTTGCCTTCAGAATTGGCCCCTGGCGATCACGCGCTCACGCTGCGCTTCACCGGCAAGATCAATCAACAAGGGCAAGGGCTCTTCTACATGCGTTATCAGGAGGAGGGAAGCGGTGCGCGCAAAGTCATGCTCGGGACGCAATTTGAGGCGACTGATGCGCGTCGATTCTTTCCGTGTTGGGATGAACCGGCGTTTCGTGCCCGTTTTCAACTAGCCGTTGTGGTCCCTGAGAATTGGCTTGCTGTATCAAATATGCCGATCGAGAGCGAACAAAAGGTGCCTGGCGGAAAAGAAGTGCGCTTCGCATCGACCCCGCCGATGTCCAGTTACCTGAACGTATTCGTGGCAGGCGAACTGGATTTGATCAAGTCACAAGTCGGCCCGACGCAAATCCGCGTAATCGCGACAAAAGGCAAAGCAGAACTGGGGCGCTATGCACTGCAGGCCTCAGCCGAGATTTTGAAGTACTACAACGATTATTTCGGTGTGCCGTATCCACTGCCGAAGCTGGATCAAATCGCCATTCCTGGCGGCTTCGGTGGCGCAATGGAAAACTGGGGCGGCATAACCTATTACGAATCAGCGCTTCTCTTTGATCCGAGGACTTCGTCCGCCGAAACCAAGCAAATCATTTACGAAGTGATCGCGCATGAAGTAGCACACATGTGGTTCGGAGATCTTGTGACCATGGCGTGGTGGGACAATCTCTGGCTCAACGAAGGGTTCGCCTCCTGGATGGGCAGCAAATGCACCGCGCATTTCAATCCGCAATGGGAAGTGTGGCTTGCCCGCAAATTACCGCGAGATCCTACCCGGCGTACCGGGATTGCAAAGGAAGCGGCGATGGAAGGTGACGCGCGCTCCACGACGCATCCGATTCAGCAGCGTGTCGAAACGGAGGCCCAAGCCAACAGTGCGTTTGACGATATCACCTACAAAAAAGGTGAATCGTTCCTGCGAATGTTGGAGAGTTTTCTCGGCCAGGACGTTTTTGGCGATGGAGTCCGCCGGTACATCCACGCGCATAAGTATTCGAACACAACCACTGCGGATTTGTGGAGCGCGCTCTCGGACGCTTCGAACAAATCAGTAGCTGAAATTGCGGTCGGCTGGACAGAGCAGCCTGGATTTCCTGTCGTGAACGTTAAGCGCGAGGCAGATGGCAAGGTCCGGCTTAATCAGGAGCGCTTCACCGTGAATTTCAAGAACGCGCCGCCACTACTCTGGCAAATCCCGGTCACGTACTCGGTCGGTGGCGAAACACCGGCGACTTTACTGATGACTGGTAAGACAGCAGGTTTGACAAACATTCCCGCGGATCGCGCGCTCAAGTTGAACCTTAAGGGCGCTGGAAATTATCGGGTCGAATACGATGACCCGTCGTGGGAACTGTTGCTCAAGGCGCTGTCGAAGTTAGATGTGGAAGATCGCGTGAATCTTATGAGCGATGCCTGGGCGCTTGTGCAAGCCGGTCGCGCGCCCGTATCTGTTTACTTTGGATTACTCGAAAAGTTGCCCGCTTCCACCGGTCTCGCTGAACGGGAACAGATGATCGAGGTCTTCGAATTCACTAACCGTCTGTTGATCGGCAGTCCGGTGCACGAAGCGTTCCAGCAGTATGCCCGTTCGCTTTTGCGTTCAACTTTTGAGACCTTGGAGTGGGAACCGCAGCGTGACGAACCGCCGAACGCCGGAAGGTTGCGCGGAAGCTTAATCGGCGCGCTCGGACGTTTGAATGATCCGGAAATTATCGGCGGCTGCCGCGAACGCTTCGAAAAATATCTGGCAAATCCCGTATCGCTCCCACCAGATCTCCGCGCTCCAGTTCTGGCAACCATTGGCCGCTACGCCGATGAGAAGACTTGGAATACCCTGCATAATCTCGGTCTGAAAACCACAAGCAGTGAGGACAAACAGGATTACTATAATGCGCTGGCTTGCTCGACCGATCCGAAATTGGTGAAGAAGACACTCGCGATTGCGCTGACGGACGAGCTGCCAACGAGCCGGGCTATCTTCCTGGTTTCACGGGTCGCCCGAGACAGCGGCCACGCCGATATTGCTTGGAACTTCGCCAAAGCAAATATGCAAGCGCTGCTTGCCAAAGTCGATGCGGCAAGTGCAACCCGATACGCGCCGAGTTTGTTCACATTTTTCTCAGACGAGTCGCGTATTGATGAATTAAGGCAGTACGCGAAAAAGAACCTGCCCCAGGCGACCGCGCCCGAAGTAGCCAAAGCTGTCGATGAAATTCAATTCCGCGCGGAATTCAGAAACCGACTCGCAACTCAACTCAACGCGTGGATCGAAAAAAGAACCGCTGATACGCAGCATAGCGTCATGCCTGTACCGTAGTGCGGACATTGTTCGTGCCCGAAAAACTGCCAGAGTAGGAGATCACTGCTCCGCGTTTTGTTGCGGCGCGATCCACAAGCGCATAGGAATCATTGAAGACTCGACGAAACCGTGCTTGCGGAAAAAAGCCTGCGCCACATTTTCGGGGCGATCGGTCAGCAGTGTGATGCGGAGGAAGTTTTTCTTCTTCGCAAAATCGATCGCGTGTTCGAGAAGCTTGTGGCCGTAGCCGTGACCTTGATACTGCCTGTGCACGACCACGTCCTCTAAAAGAATGACAAAACCGCCTTCGGCTGTGCTGATGGTAAAAAGTAAATTGATCATGCCCACGATCGCGCCGTTGCGGCGGAGCACAAAGACACGGCCACGACTGGGCTGTTCGAAAATGAGTCGCAACCCGCGAAGCTGTTTGTTTTTATCGGGGCGGAAGTCGCCTTCCTGAGCAAACAATTCGCCGAGCAGTTCCGACAGCTCGTCCAAGTCAGCTTCCGTCGCCGGCTCGATCACGACATTTTGTTTCTCTGCCATTTCGCTCCGAGTCGTTATTCCAAAAATGCGCCCTATTGGCAATGTTGTAAATTAGACGCTGCTGCGTGATCGAAGGGTGACGGTGGGGTGGCAGGAAAGAGGTCGCGCTTCGTAATTGTTCTCGCCCGGTCATTGACAATGCTGGCCGTGTCCCTAGTGTAAGCGCTCTCAGATCAGAGCCCAACCAGTGAAGGGTTATGAAACGCACTTATCAGCCATCGAAGCGAACGCGTAAACGCCAGCACGGTTTTCGTGCACGTATGCGGACCAAGGGCGGCCGAGCCACTCTTGCGCGCCGGCGCCAACGCGGTCGCAAACGCCTGCTGCCAAAGGGGGCTGACAGGCACTACGCCCGCCACACGGAGGCGTAACCTTCGAAGTTCGCGATTGGCCATTGGTTATTCATTTTTCACGTCACCATCCTGTTTCGTTGCAAGGACGCAGCGAAATCCGTAAATGACATCCCGCTCATTGCGATCAACGACATTTCGGTAGGAGGATTGCATTTCGAGACGATTCCCTGTGGCCCAGGAGCCGCCGCGCAGCACTCCCCAATCGCGACTGTTTCCATTGTTGTCGCCTTTATAAGTGTCGACACACCATTCCCAAACGTTGCCGCCGAGATCGAATAGGCCTATCGGATTGGGCTTAAAGCTTCCGACAGGCAGCGTCGCGATGCGGCGCCTTGGTCCAGCATAATTTCCTGCGTCGCTCGGTGGAGGCCATTGCTTACCCCACGGAAATTCGTTCTTGATTTTGCTGTCGCGCGCTTCGGGTGTCGGACCGTTTTCATTCACCAAACCGACGGCCATACTCCACTCGGCATCCGTCGGCAGCCGATACCCTTCTCGATCGTCAATGAGATTTTCATTTTGTTCTTTTTCCGTCAGCCATTTGCAAAATGCTACGGCGTCGAACCAACTCACTTTTACCGCCGGGTCCGTTGGTGTTTGATGAAAATCAGGCGGCTCGTATTGTCGCGCGGTCGCACGGCAAAACGCCTCGTAATCTTGCACGCGCGTTTCCCACACCGAGATCTGAACGTTGCCAACGGGAACAAATTTCATGCCTAACGAATTCGTGAATGGTTGCCCCGGCGCAGGACCGATGGTCTTTTCCAAACGCGCCGCCAAAAATGTCTGCTGTTGCGGCTCGACTTTGCCACTGACCGAGCCCGGCTTAAAACCGGATAGCCGCAGCTCGTACGTGACGTCGCCGGGTTTCACTTCTTCGATCACCAGCGGCGTTTGACCCAACTCTTTTCCCTGGGCCATCACAGTCGCACCGCCGGGCGCGCTGGTGATCTTCACGCTGCCGTTGGCGAACACAAAGTGTATCGCGTTGTCTCGCTGCGCACTGACGTCCATGTTTTGCTGTTCGTCAGGCCATCCGTCCAAATGCGCGACCAGTCGATGCGAACGCGCCGGCAGATCCAGACGAAGCGGCGTGCGGCCCCGCGTTTGTCCGTCCACGAAAATCTCCGCGCCACTCGGTTCGCTGGTAATGTTTGTGAGTGCGCTAACAAACGCGAAAGATTTATTGGTGGTATCGCCGCGTTGCACGTCGACGTCGCCGCGCATTTCCCAGTCGGCGTGGCGCGCGACAATCGAGTATTTGCCAGTTGGAAGGTCAGCCAAGGTTTTCGGAGTTACGCCTTCGCGCAAAACCTGTCCGTCCTCGCTTCGCAACGAAAACTGCGCGCCAGGCGGTTCGGATTGGATTTCAAGGGCGCCTTTACTTCGCACCATGCGAAACGGCGGCAGCTCTGGGAACTGTTTGCGTCTGAAGTCAACACTCGTTTCCACCGGCTCATATCCCGGGCTCATGATGCGCAGATTGTATTTGCGCGGCTCCAAGTCTGCGAATGTCGCCGGGCTTTTTTGTGCGTGATCGCCCAGGACAACGAGAGCGCCGGCCGGCTCGGTCCGGATTGTCGTTTGAAGATGAAGATCAGCGCGATCTTGTGACCGCTTTAGCCAAAGTCCGATCGCGGCGATCAGAAAAACCGCGAATGCTACGATCATCAGCGAAATTTTTTTGCCCGATTTTCGTGGGGGTTCACCCGCCTTCAGCGCGGTGAGGTCGCGATTCATTTCCGCGGCTGAGCCGTAACGTTTGTTCGGATCGTTCGCGCATGCCTTCACCAGCACGTCATTGAGTTGCAGCAGACGTTCTCGATCGGGACGCGTACTCAATTGCGAATCGACCTCCGGAAAATCGAGTCGGTCTTTTCCGGTGCAGGTTTCGTAAAGGAGTTTGCCCAAACTATAAATGTCCGCGCCCGGCGTACCAGGCCCTTCCGGCGGGATGTAACCTTCCGTTCCAACGAATGATCGTTGTCCGCTAGCCGCCACCAATCCGATGTCGGCCAGCTTCGGCACGCTTTCGCTAAAGATGATGTTCGAGGGTTTGATATCGCGATGGGTCAGCCCGTGTTTGTGCAATGCTTCAAGCGCTTCCGTTAACGAAAGCCCGAGCCGGATGGATTCGTCGGCGGAAAGATGTTTGTGCCGCGCCAGATCGGTCCTCAACGTGCGCGGTTCGTAGCTCTCAATATCGATTTTGCGGCCGCCCAAATGATCGTCCGCCAACTCCATGCTGTAATAGAGATATTCGGCGGTTCGTCCAACGTGCAGGATGTCGATAAAGCCGGCATGGGCGCGAGAAATCGGCTCAAATGCTGACATCCCTTCAAATTCCCGAAGAAACGCGCGTTCACTGTCGAACGTGCCACGATACACGATTTTCACCGCCCGAAACGCGCCGGTAATGGTGCGCGCCAGCCAAATCTCACCGTAAGCGCCGCGCCCGATCACACGCAACAATTCGTGATCGGGAATGATTGGTATCTGAGCCGTAACCTGATCGGGAATGGCCGATTTTACACAATCGAGCGAAGTGAAGCAATTCCGGGGACCGCACGCATCTTGCGTGCAGTGTTCGCGATCTTGGCGAACACATCTGCGTGCGGCAAGATGCCGCAGGACACACGCAAGATGCGTGCGCTCCCAACAACGTAGCGGTGTCAGGGACCTGTTTTTTCGAGTGCTCGAATTTCTTTCTTCAACAGCGCGCCGACGCGATGTCGCGCCAGATACACCTGCCCGACATTGACTCCCAATCGTGCAGCAACTTTCTGTGCTGGCCATTCCTTGCGCACGTAACAATCGAAGATCTGAAACTGCTTCGGCTCGATTTGCTTTTTCACCCGCGCGATTGCTGCCTCAAATAAATTCTCCTTCCACTCCGTTTCCCAGACTGCATCCAAGTCAATGCCGCGCGAATCAGGAACGCGCTCGATTGTTGCCGTCGCGCGGCGGCTGTCGGTCAAAGGAGCACGTTTCGCGTTGCCGGGGTCGCGTTTGCGAAACTGGTCGGCGATTCGCCAGCGCGTGATTTGCAACAGCCAGCCTTTGAACGAACCAATTGCCGGATCGTACTTCAGCTTGTCTATGCTTTTCGCGACCGTGATCACCGTTTCCTGCACGACTTCCTGTGCTTCGATATCGGTGAGACCGGATCTGCGAGCGGCTGAGTAGATCAGCTTCGAGTAGGTGTCGAAAAACTCCTGCCACCGAAGTTGATCTCCCCAATCCGCCAAACGCTCGACCAAGCTGCGTCGCGTCGCGAGCAAACTGGGCTGTCTCACATCGAGTTTTTAACCCGTGGAAGCGGCTCCGGGCAAGCTGGATCGGCTGGAACGCCGGCCGTTGCTTCGCATCCGTTACGGCTCCGAAGACGATCGAGAACGGCCGATTGCAATCGAATTCACAATGCCTTGAGGACAACGCGTCCGACCATTTTTCTGAAAGATTTTGGCGCGGCGTCCGTATTCCCATCATGAATACACCCGAGCTTCTCTCCAGACTGAGCAAATCCACTTCCCGGATCGCCCGCGCACTGCGGCGATTCGGTGAGCTGGTTTTTGGAAATATTTTCTGGCGACGACCGGCTTGGCTGAGCCGAACTGTCGACCGGTACAATCGCTTCGGACGCACTCATCCAAGACTAATCGCGTCGGGAATGCTCGCGATTCTCCTGATTTCCTTCGCCGGAATGTGGACCTGGAAGTGGTATTCGCATCTACCGAAACCGAGAAGAGTTTCGGCCAAGATCGTTCCAATTGAGGTCACAAAGCTGGAGAAAGAACTGAAATTTCCCCGGTTAGTAGTTTATTTCAGTGAATCTGCCGCGCGCTTGGAAGACTTAAAGAAACCATCTGTGCAAGGCGTGCGACTCGAGCCGCAATTGAGCGGCGCATGGCACTGGGCTCAGGCCGATATTCTCGTGTTCGAACCCACGGAAGATTGGCCGGCTGATCAGAAATTCAGGGTCATCTTCGACAAAAATTTCTTCCCGCGCCACGTCTCGATGCAGCGGCTTGCTTATGAAACGCGCACGCCGCCATTCTCAGTCACTGTTAAAGAACTGGAAATTTACCAGGACCCGACAAATGCAACACGACGTGAAATCAGTGGAACCTTGGAGCTGACGCACGCGATAGACCCCGGCGAATTGGAGCGACACCTCCAACTCACAATGGTCGGCGGTTCAAACATTTTCCCGCCTAACGATCCGGCCCCGCATTTCACAACGACCTATGGGTTACACCGTCGCATTGCTTACATTCACAGCTCGCAAATCGTACTGCCGGAGCACGAGGATTTTCTCAATTTAACGGTCACGAAAGGTCTTCGTACTGCTCAAGGTGGCGCGCAGACACGGGATGCAATCCAGCAGAAACTTCGAATCCCATCGGTGGCATCGATGTTTCAGATCGATTCGATTCAAACCACCGTCGCACGCAACAAAAACGGTGAGCCCGAACAATTGATCGTGCTGACCACCACCGCCGACATCAGTACCCGGGATTTGTCGAAAGCCCTTCAGATCCGGTTGCTTCCCAAACGCAAGGCTTCCGACGCCGAAAAAGCCGCCGAAGTCGAAACCGAAGGAGATCTCGATGAAAGCTCCGATCAGTCCGCTGTTTCGAACGAAGAAACTGATTCGGATGACGGTTCAATCGGATCGCAAGTAAAAGAAACCGAGCTTTGGAAAAGTGCGACCGATGTTCCCGATGATGTTCTAGACGCTGCGCATCGAGTGGCATTCACGCCGTTGGAATCCGAGAAGCCGCTGGATCGACAACACGCGTTTCGAGTGCGCGTTGAAAGCGAGGGCGAGCTTTACGTCCGCGTGAACAAAGGCGTGCAGGCATTTGGCGGTTTTCCGCTCAGCGACGATTACAATGCTGTCGTCGCTGTCCCGGCATTGCCGCGCGAAGTCCAGATCGAAGGCCAGGGCGGCCTCCTTGCGCTGAACGGCGAACGAAAGCTGTCGATCCGTTCACGGGGTCTCAGCGCAATCGAATACGAGATTGCGCGTGTCGCGACGACGCAGATCAATCATCTGGTCAGCCAAACCGAAGGGAAATTCGAGCACCCGCATTTCCGTGATTCCGATCTGTTCGACGAGGAAAACATTTCCCGCATAGCGTTCGAGCAACAGGGAATCGCGCTGGAGAACAAATGGAAAGCAAACTATTCGGCGTTCGATTTTTCCGAACATCTGCGCAAGCCGGCAGACGGCGGCAGCGAGCGCGGTCTATTTTTCGTAACGGCGCGCGGGTGGGATTCCGAGAAGAAAAAAGCGATCAAAGCCGTCAGCGACGCTCGTTTCGTCCTCGTCACTGACACTGGTATCCTGACGAAGAGGAACGCTGACGGCAGCCACGACGTTTTTCTCATGTCGATCAAAGAAGGGACCCCGCTGGTCAACGTGGTCGTCGATCTTTTGGGCAAGAACGGTATCGCTATTCAAACCGCTACGACTGACTCCAATGGCCACTGCACGTTCGAATCCGTCGCAAAATCTACCCGGGAGAAAGCGCCGGTTGCATTCGTGGCGCGTAACGGCGATGACGTATCGTTCATTCCGTACAATCGCGAAGATCGGCAGCTGAACTTTTCGCGGTTCGACATCGATGGCGCTGACAGTGTTCTCCCGGAAAACCTCGATGCGTTCGTGTTCACCGAGCGGGGTGTTTACCGGCCCGGTGACGACGTTCACGTCGGGATTGTCGTGAAGCAACGCAACTGGAATGGCAAGCTCGGAGGACTTCCGATTGAAACCGAAGTGGTAGACGCACGAGATCACCCGGTTCAGACCAGAAAAATCAATTTGCCCGACAGCGGATTCACCGAACTGACCTACCAAACAGCCAATGACTCGCCGACCGGCCTCTACATCTTCAACATTTATCTCGTTAAGAACAGCAAGCGCTCCACATTGCTCGGTTCGACTACGGCAAACATAAAAGAATTTCTGCCGGATCGGCTGAAAATTGAGACGCGGCTTTCGCAAAATGCACCGCATGGCTGGATCCAGCCAAAGGAGATGCGCGCCGTGGTTGTGCTCGCGAATCTCTATGGAACGCCGGCAACCGATCGCAAGGTAATCGCGCGTCTCGAGCTCGCGCCGAGCGCGTTCTCTTTTTCAGAATTTCCAAAGTACGTCTTTTTCGATCCGTTATTCGACGACAAAAAGGAACGTCACGAACAGACGGTCGAGCTTGGCGACAACAAAACGGATCCGGGCGGCCAAACAGAATTTGATCTGCAGCTCGAGCGTTTCGCCGATGCGACTTACTCGATGCGCTTTATCGCTGAAGGATTCGAGGCGGAAGGTGGCCGCAGCGTCACCGGCACGGTAGACGCACTCGTTTCAGCTTTGCCGTATGTAATCGGCTGCAAACCGGACGGTGATTTGCGTTACATCGAGATGGATAAACCGCGCACGGTCGATCTTGTTGCCGTCAACCCGCAGCTCAACCGTATCGCACTGGCAAACGTCACTGCCAACGTAATCGCGCAGGAACACGTGTCCGTTCTGACCAAACAGGAGAACGGCAACTTTGCTTACGAGTCGGTTTTGAAAGAGCGCGTCGCGAAATCGGAAAAGATTTCGGTCTCTGCAAACGGGCTGCACTACATGCTTCCTACGAACGAGCCAGGCAATTACGTCTTCGAATTGCGCGATGACCAGGATCGGCGTCTCGCCAAACTACCATTTTGTGTCATCGGCCGCGGCGCAGTTTCGCGATCACTCGAAAAAAATGCGGAGCTGCAAGTGAAGCTTGACCGAGGGGAGTACAACAGCGGCGATGAAATCGATGTCAGTATCACCGCCCCTTATGCTGGTAACGGACTAATTACGATAGAGCGTGACCGCGTTTACACCCAGCAATGGTTTCACGCGGACTCGGCCAGCAGCGTTCAGCACATTCGTATTCCAGAAGATTTCGAAGGCAGTGGTTACGTCAACGTCGCATTCGTCCGAGCGCTCGATTCGAAAGAAATTTTCGTGAGCCCGCTAAGCTACGGGGTTGTGCCATTCACCGCGAACAAGGAAAAGCGCCGGCTCAATGTTGAAATCGATGCATCGGCAACGGCGAAACCGGGCGAACCATTGCACATCAACTACAAGACGGATCGGCCCGGCAAGATCGTTATTTTCGCGGTCGATGAAGGCATTCTTCAAGTAACCGATTACAAGACGCCGGATCCGCTCGCGTTTTACTTTCGCAAATGCATGCTGCGCGTCGAAACCGCGCAGATTGTCGATCTTATCATTCCAGAATTTTCACTGCTGCGTTCGGTGTCGGCTTTCGGCGGCGGCGGCGACATTCAACGCTTGAATCCTTTCAAGCGAGTCACGGAAAAGCCAGTCGTTTTCTGGTCGGGCATTGTCGATGCCGATAGCACTGAACGCGAAGTCGTTTATGACGTGCCTGATTATTTTGATGGCACGCTGAAGATCATGGCTGTCGCGATCGCGGACGATGCGGTGGCTTCGAGCGAGCGGGAAACATTGATTCGCGGGCCTTTTGTAATTACCCCGAGCGTGCCGGTGCTCGCTGCACCTGGAGACGAATTCGAAACCGGAGTAACCATCGCGAATAACGTGGAAGGCTCAGGCCCGAACGCCCAGATCGAACTTCGGGCGCAAACCAACGAGAGACTCTCGATCTCGGGCGGCGCGTTGCAGACCTTGCATATTGATGAAGGCCGAGAGCAAACGGCGATCTTCAAGTTCCGCGCGACGGACAAACTCGGCTCCGGCGAAATCACGTTTATCGCGCGTGCAAGCGGTCAGCAAACCAGGCGCCGCGCCACGCTAAGCGTGCGACTGCCGGTCCCGTACATGACTGACGTCCGGAGTGGCAGCTTCAAAGACAAGATAGAAATCCCTGTCACTCGCGAGATGCACCCGGAATTTCGCAAACTCGATGCAACAGTTTCGGCGCTGCCGCTCGGCCTCGCGCACGGGCTTGATGCATATCTCAAGGATTTTCCGTTCGGCTGCAG
>JBLMXH010000020.1:0-13010 GCA_050257685.1 Nitrospirota bacterium | reverse complement strand
AGCAGAAACAGATGAGGTGCGTACCAATCCCGACCTTCTCCTCTACGAATATCAAGTGCTCGACTCGATGAGGACCGTTCAGCTCATGTTGCTGATCGAAGAAGAATTCGGCTTAAAAATTTCTCCGGCAGAATTCGAGCGGGAAAGCTGGCGCACACCGCGAGCTGTGATCGCCGATCTCCAGCAGCGCATCCGCACGTGAGCTGGCTCGAGCGACAGCCCACGCTCTATCGTGTGCTGCTGATTGTCTATTATGTCGCAGTCATTCTGGCGTTGATCGCGATGTATGGACGCGGCGATTTCCGCACGCCGCCCTTTGTGTATCAGGGCTTCTAGTGAATCTCATCCAACGAATCGATCACTGGGCCGCGGCGGCACCCAACGCAGTCGCACACATTAGCGGCGACAAAACTCTGACGTACGGCGAACTACACCAGCGCTCGGACGGACTCGCATCGTACCTGATACAGCGGTTCGGCGACGATCATAGACCGATTGCAGTACTGGGGCATCGCGAGCCCGAAATGCTGATCGCATTTCTCGGCGCGGTGAAATCCGGTCGGCCGTACGTGCCAATAGATACAACGCTGCCGCAAACGCGATTAGATCAAATCGTGGTGAGTTCGAACGCAGCGTTCGTCCTAACTCCTGATCAGGTCCGGCAATTCTCCTCCTGCGAACTGCGCGGCCCGACTATGCGCGTCGAGAAGAACGACCCCTTTTACATTCTGTTCACAAGCGGCAGCACGGGCGAACCCAAGGGAGTGATCATCACGCTCGCTTGCCTCGAACATTTTATTGGATGGATGTTGGCCGAACAGCAGTTCAGCACACGCGCCGAGGTATTTTTGAATCAGGCGCCGTTCTCGTTCGATCTGTCGGTGATGGATCTGTATTGCAGCCTCGCAACAGGCGGCACGCTCTTCAGTATCAGCCGCGATTTGATCGAAAATCCAAAGAAGCTTTATACCGCACTGGCAGGTTCCGCGGTCACTACATGGGTTTCGACCCCGTCGTTTGCACAGATGTGTCTCGTCGAAGACAAATTCGCGGAGCCGATGCTGCCGCACGTGCGACGATTTCTCTTTTGCGGTGAAACACTCGCACCGCAAACCGCAGCTCAACTGCTCGCGCGCTTCCCAAAAGCGCAAGTTTGGAACATGTACGGTCCTACCGAGGCAACTGTCGCCACAACTTCTATTCAGATTGACCCTGCAATTTTGGAAGATTCTTCGCCGTTGCCGGTGGGTCGCGTAATGCCGGAAACAAAGATCTTCATTGTTGATGAGAACGGCAGTGAGCTATCGTCGAATGAGCGCGGCGAAATCATCATCGCTGGACCGAATGTAAGTCCCGGTTACGTTGGGCGCCCTGATCTCACAATGCGCGCTTTTTTCGACTATCGCGGCCAGCGCGCGTACAAAACCGGCGACCTGGGCCGCGTCCGTGACGGTCTACTCTTCTTTGAAGGCAGGATCGACCGACAAATCAAATTGAGCGGGTATCGCATCGAGCTTGGCGACGTTGAAGCGAATCTGCGAGCGCTGCCGACTGTAAGCGATGCAGCCGTAATGCCGGTGCTCAAGAGCGGCACCGCTCAATCGTTAACCGCTTTCGTAATCCTGTCGGTGCGAAATGAAAAATCAGACTTCAAGTTAGCGCACAACCTGCGGAGCCAACTCGGTGAGCGAGTCCCAGCGTACATGTTGCCACGCAAATTTGTCTTTCTCGATGCGTTTCCGATGACGGCAAACGGCAAGGTGGACCGGACCGCGCTTGCCAAGTCGCTGTGATTCCCTACGCGGATTTCACCTATTTCGTGCTGCTGCTTTACATAGCAGTGCCGACAGTAATTCTCGGTTTGTTCGGCCGCGCCGGCTGGCGCTGGGCTCTCCTGGTAACCACGGTGATGCTCATCGTGCAGTACCAGGATGTGCTGCATTTGCGAGCGCATTTCCCAGTGCGGGAAATCTGGCTCCTCGTTGCGTTCGCCTTCTGGCAATGGCTGATCGTCCGTGCATTCGCAGGCGCCGGCGCTCGCGCCGGTTGGCTGTTCTACTGCGCAATCGGACTCAGTGTGCTTCCACTGGCACTAGCAAAAGTGATTCCCCTAATCTCACCAAAAACTCAGTTCGGGTTTCTCGGCATCTCTTACGTCACCTTTCGTGCGCTCGACATCGTGTTTTGCCTGCGCGACGGCGTCATTGAGAGGCCAGGCACAGTCGATCTATTCATGTTTCTGTTTTTCTTTCCCACAATTTCGGCAGGCCCGATCGATCGGTATCGTCGGTTCGTTCCCGACTGGAGAAAAACACGTAGTCGCGCTGACTTTCTAACGGATCTCGACTCCGCAGTGCATCACTTTTTTCGGGGGTTGCTCTACAAATTCATCCTCGCTGCGCTAATCGAGCAGCACTGGCTCAAACCAGCAGCGCATAGCGGGAGCTTAGGCGCGCTGGTCAGTTACATGTACGCCTATACCTTTTATTTATTCTTCGATTTCGCAGGATACAGCGCGTTTGCCATCAGCATCAGTTACCTATTTGGCGTTCACACTCCGGAGAATTTCAACCGGCCGTTTCTCGCACGAAACATTCGTGACTTTTGGAATCGGTGGCACATCACTCTTTCCTTCTGGTTTCGCGATCATGTTTACATGCGTTTCCTGCTTGCCGCTGCGCGCGGCAAATGGTTCAGAAGCATGCACACGGCTGCGATCCTCGGATACTTTCTCGCCTTCGGGTTAATGGGCCTTTGGCACGGCATCGAGCCCCACTATATCGTGTATGGTTTTTACCAGGCGACGCTGCTCTCTGCCTTCCACATTTTCTCAAGCTGGAAAAAAGTGCACCATTACTGGCGCGAAGGCCCACTCTGGAATGCGCTTGCCTTCTTCATCACCTTCAACGCGGTTTGCTTCGGCATGCTAATCTTCTCTGGACGCATCGGCGCTCCGCCAAGCCCACAACCACCACCCCACAAAGTATCGACGTCTAGCTCTTCGGATTTATAGGAAAATGCTTGTTCTTAAGATGCTCGGGCACAGCCCTGGTTTGTTCCGCTTCGATCTGCTCGCTGGCGGCGTTTAGTGACTCGTATGCTTCACGGCTTTTTGCCGCGCGACACATGTAGGCGGTCGCGTGCGCGAGAGGGATCCGCGCCTCCGGCATCCCGACAAATTCCACCGCCTGTTGCGTTGCGATCGCCAACTGCAACGCTTGAGGATCAGCCAGACCAACGTCTTCGCTGGCAAAAATCACAATCCGCCGCGCGATGAAACGGAAATCTTCCCCGGCGTGGAGCATTTTTGCCAGCCAGTACATCGCGCTTTTTTCATCGGAAGCGCGCATGCTTTTAATGAAGGCACTGATGGTATCATAGTGGGCGTCACCAACGCGATCGTAGACGACGGCCTTCTGCTGGATGCTCTCCTCGGCAACCGCCAGCGTGAAGTGAATTACTGATTGCTGTAGCGGCGCTGTCTCAACGCCGGGCGTTTTGCGTCGGCGGTCAGAGACCGCCGCTACAGAATTCGGTGGGGTCGTTAGCACGCCAATTTCGAGGGCGTTAAGACATTTGCGCGCGTCGCCGTCGCTGAGCTTCGCCAGATGCCGGCGCGCGTCTTCATTCATCTTCACGTTGTAATTTCCAAGGCCGCGCTCTTTGTCGGCTAATGCCCGATCGATCAATTGCTCCAGTTCTTCAACGCTGAGCGGTTCGAGTCGGAAAACCTGTGAACGCGAGACGAGCGCGCTGTTTACGTAAAAGAACGGATTATACGTGGTGGCACCGATCAGCCGTAAATTTCCAGCTTCCACATCCGGTAGAAGGATGTCCTGTTGAGCCTTGTTGAAATGATGGATTTCGTCGACGAACAGGATCGTGTTTTGTCCAGATGTACGCAGACGATTCGTGGCCGCGGCAAGGACGCGGCGCATTTCGGCCACATTGCTTTCCACACCGCTTATCCGAACAAATTTCGCGTGCGTCATCTCGGCGATAATGCGGGCCAGCGTCGTTTTTCCACTGCCTGGCGGCCCATAAAAAATGACCGAGGGCAGTCGATCGGCTTCGATTGCCCGCCGCAAAAGCTTGCCAGGCCCAAGAATGTGTTCCTGGCCCATCAATTCCGCGAGCGAACGCGGCCGCATTCGCGTGGCGAGCGGTGCGGCCGGGTTTGCAGTTTCAGTCTCCTGCGCTTCTTCGAATAGATCCTGCACCAAGGAGAATAAGCTGCTGGAAGAATCGTGCATCTTCTTGTAGCCACGGCTCTGCGGGCCGTTGTCGGTGACGCGCCACAGGCGCGTGCCTACAGCTTCGCGTATCGCTTTGGCAGGATTGCAGCTTGCGCTCCCAACACGTGATAGGCGAAAACTGCAAGTAGATGAAGCTGGTCAGTGTCCCGCGTCAGCCTTTCGTTGGGCTGACGTTGATGGCGGCGACGGGAATTGTGCTGGCTGAAATCGTTCCACTGCGGTCTGGCCCGTTGATTTTAGTAGCGACCGTTCTCGCACTCTGCATTCTCATAGCACTCTGCTGGCCGAAATTGGCCGCGACGTACCTCATCGTCGCGCTTGGCTTTTTTGTACTGCACAAATTCGCGACGACGAACACCGCGGGCCAGCAACTCGCGGACAAACTTGGCGAGCGACCGCGCGTTGTCACAACGGTCGGATGCGTGATCACAGAACCCAAAATTGGGCCTAGCGGATTCGCAACCTTCCTCTTCGAACTGAGATCAATTGAATTCGAAGGTAAAAACGAACCAGCTCACGCAGTCTGGCATGTTCGCTGGAAAGGAGCGCCCGAGTTTGGCGATGAACTGAAACTTTTCGGAACCGCCGAGCCAATTGCGCCGCCACGAAATCCCGGCGAATTCGATATGCGCGCTTATCTTGCGCGGCACGATGTCCGTCGAATGCTCTTCGCCCGCTACCCGGAAGACGGCACGCTGATCCGCCATGGCGGCGGCAATCCGGTCATGCGGGCTGCGCAAGCATCGCGCACATGGATGCAAAATGCATTGTGCCGCGGCCTGGACGATGCCCCCGAGGTGAAAAGTTTCATTAGTGGAATCGTGCTCGGCATCCGGCACGACACGCCGGAGGACATTGAGGAACCGTTTCAACAAACGGGCACGATCCACCTTTTTGCTGTCGCTGGATTGCATGTGGGAATTGTAGCGGCGCTTTTGTGGGTGTTGGCTACGATCGCGCGTCTGCCGCGCAAGCGCGCAGCGGCATTCATCATTCCGTCGCTCTTCTTCTATGCGGCGGTAACGGGGCTCCACATCCCGGCGTTACGTGCCGCTGTGATGGCTTCGATCCTCGTCGGCAGTTACTTCTTCGAACGACCGGTATTTCTGCCAAACAGCCTCGCGGCAGCGGCGTTTTTCATTCTCTGCTGGAACACGAACGAGCTGTTTTCCACCGGATTCCAGCTTTCCTTCGCGGTGGTTGGCGCAATTGTGCTGTTCGCGGATCCCTTGTTCAAATTCTTCCAACAGCGTGCGCCTCCCGAACCTTTTTTGCCGCAAAGCCTCTTGTGCGGTCCACGTCGATGGATGCACTCCAGCTATGAATGGCTTTGCCGTGGCGCATCTGTCTCGCTTGCGGCATGGGTTGGTTCATTGCCATTCATTCTTTGGTACTTCCACCTGGTCACACCGATTTCTTTAGTGGCAAATCTGGCTGTTGTTCCGATCGCGTTCTTCGTCCTGGCCATTGCGCTTCTTTCGCTTATGACTACGCCGCTGTTGCCGTGGGTCGCTGTTATCTTCAATAATGCCAACTGGACATTGGCCACGCTGGTGATCGGGATCGTTCATCTGTTCGCCCAAATTCCCGGCGGACACTTTTATATTGGCGGACCTGATTGGGGTGGCCGGAGCTCTGCGAAGATAACCGTGCTGGACTTGGGCGCTGGCGCCGCGGTTCACGTCCGAGCGAACGGCCAGAATTGGTTATTCGATTGCAGCAGCGAGCGCAGTTATGCGCGCCTTGTGCGCGAGTATTTGCAGTGGGCGGGCGTAAATCGACTGATGGGCTTGGTGCTCACCCATGGCGATTCACAGCATATCGGCGGCGTTACGCAGTTGTTAAATGATTTCCCACGAGTCCGTCTGATCGATAATCCTGCGCCCGATCGTTCACTCATTCATCGACGGCTGTCCCGAATCGTGTCGGGACTGGAAGGAAGCAGGCTCAGACCTGACAAGTTGGTTGCCGGAGACAATTTTCATTTGTCCCGTGACGCTGTTGCGCGTGTTTTATTTCCACCGCCCGGGTTCGCAGGAGCCACTGCAGACGATCAAGTACTGGTTATCCGGTTATTTATCGCGCCGAGCACATTCATTTTGTTCATGTCGGACAGCGGCGCAGAAACCGAGCGTGCGTTGTTGAGCAATGGTTCGGAGCTGCAGAGTGATATACTCGTCAAAGGTCAACACCACTCCGGAATCTCGGGCTCGGCTCCGTTTCTCGATGCCGTTCGGCCGCGCTTGATTATCGCCACCTCAAGCGAGTTTCCGGAGTACGAGCGGATCAGTGAACAGTGGATCGAGCAAGTTCGCATCCGCGGCATCAAATTATTTCGCCAGGACGAAACTGGCGCGGTCGAATTGAACTTCTCAGGCCACGAATGGTCCGCTCGCGCTTATCTGAACGGCGAAGTCTTTCGAAGCGTCAGTCGATAAATCTGAGCGCCCTGATCGCGAAATTTTCTCTCGAACTTCGTCACTGGAAACATCGAGTCGTCTGGCAACTGCGGTACACTTTGAAATTGCAGGTGAGAGCGGCTTACCCGTTCGATTTGATGAAAATAATCGAGCTGATCTGTGGCGACGCGCAGTACACCGTGTTGCTCCAGCGCAACCGCGATTGCGTCCAGAAAATCGCGCGTGAAAATCCGTCGAAACTGATGCCGCCGCTTTGGCCATGGATCGGGAAACAAAAGATAAAAGGCTTCTACGGAACATGCGGGCAGCAGATAGCGGACGGCGAACAAAGTGTCCGCGCGTAGGACCCGCACATTTTCGATCTTCTCTGCCTTAAGTCGAACTTTCTCCACACGTTTTGTTAACCGCTCGATGCCGAGAAAATTTCTCTTCGGGAACTGTCGCGCCATTTCACACAGAAAAGAGCCATCGCCGCACCCGAGATCGACATGCAGCGGCGCCTTGCGCCCGAAAAGTTGCACAAGATCGAGACGCGTCACTTGTGACTCCGGCAATAGTTCGATCACCAAGGAAAATGTCGGCATCCGGCCGATCCTCAACCACTAATGTACGTGTTACTGCGCAGTTGTTTTGAGGTTGGATTTACTAATTCTCGATTGTGTCTCCCCTTGCTCAACGGGAGAGGTGAGCCGGACAAGGCAGCTCGCTCTCGGAGACGCGGCGGTGAAACACAGGCACTGAGGTGAAACATCTTGAAGAGCGTCGCGTCCAGAGCGACATGAAAGGCACAGCATGAATCGACTTTTTCTTTTCGCTTTTGGCTGCGTGGCACTTGCAATAGCGAGTAATGGGCAAAGTCCCACGCCAGGCGGCACCAGGACCGCGGTTTTCGCCGGTGGATGTTTTTGGTGCATCCAGCCGGCGTTCGACAAAGCACCGGGGGTGATTAAAACCGTGGTCGGCTATTGCGGTGGAACGGAGCCGAACCCCACTTACAAGCTGGTGGCATCGGAAAAAACAAAATATCGTGAATCAATCGAAATCACATACGATCCGGCGAAGATTTCCTACGACCAGCTTCTCGACATCTATTGGCGGCAAATCGATCCCACCCAAGCCGACGGCCAATTCACCGATATCGGGCCGAGTTATCGCGCCGCAATTTTTTATGGCAACTCAGACGAAAAGAAAATTGCCGAGGCTTCAAAAGAGAAACTCGCACGCTCCGGAAAATTCAAGAAACCGATCGTGACCGAAATCTTGCCTCCAACGAAATTTTGGCCCGCTGAAGATTATCACCAGAAATACTACCGGCAAAACCCGGACCATTTCGAAGCTTTCGAAGAAGGATCCGGCCGCGTGTCATTCAAGAAAGACAAGTGGGGCGCCGAACAATAATTGCTGCACGGAATGCTTACGTTTTGCTATTCGAGACGGATATCTGAAGCATGATTGGAACACTGGATTCGAAAATCCCGCCGGGACCGCTGGATCAAAAATGGCGAAATCATCAAGACCATTCACGACTGGTCAGCCCAAATAACCGGCGAAAGCTGGAGATCATCGTCGTCGGCAGCGGGCTGGCGGGCGGCTCGGCGGCGGCGACTCTCGGTGAACTTGGATACCGGGTGAAATGCTTTTGTTTTCAGGATTCGCCGAGACGTGCGCATTCGATTGCAGCGCAAGGAGGGATTAATGCGGCAAAGAATTACCAGAACGATGGCGACAGCGTTTATCGCTTGTTCTACGACACGATCAAGGGTGGCGATTTTCGTTCGCGCGAAGCGAACGTTTACCGGCTCGCGGAAATCGCCAACAACATCATCGATCAATGTGTGGCTCAGGGCGTGCCCTTCGCGCGCGAATACAGCGGCTATCTGGCTAATCGTTCCTTCGGCGGTGCGCAGGTTTCACGGACTTTTTACGCTCGCGGACAAACCGGCCAGCAGCTCTTGTTAGGTTGTTATCAGGCGCTCTGTCGTCAAGTCGCCTCTGGCACTGTGAGTATGTTTCCGTACACGGAGATGCTCGACTTGGTAATCGTGCATGGCCAGGCCAAGGGAATCATCACTCGGAACTTGCGCACAGGAAAAATGGAGAGACATGCAGCGGATGCCGTCGTGCTCGCCAGCGGCGGGTACGGCAACGTCTTCTACCTATCGACGAATGCTCGCGGCAGCAACGTCACGGCGACTTATCGCGCCTACAAAAGAGGTGCGCTCTTCGCCAATCCATCCTTCACACAGATTCATCCTACCTGCATTCCTGTTAGCGGCGATTATCAATCCAAGCTCACTCTAATGTCGGAGTCGCTGCGCAACGATGGCCGCGTCTGGGTTCCCAAACGTAAAGAAGATCGCTTCAAACCGCCAAACGAAATTCCGGAGACTGATCGCGATTATTATCTCGAGCGAAAGTATCCCAGCTACGGCAACCTTGCGCCGCGCGATATTTCATCGCGCGCCGCCAAGGAAGTTTGCGACGAAGGCCGCGGTGTTGGTCCCGGCGGACGCGGCGTCTATCTCGATTTTGCCGATGCGATCAAACGACTCGGCGTAGAGACGATTCGCGAGCGCTACGGGAACTTGTTTCACGTGTACCAAAAGATCACCGGCGAGGACGCATACAAAGTGCCGATGCGAATTTATCCCGCCGTGCACTACACAATGGGGGGTCTCTGGGTGGATTATAATTTGATGAGCAATGTGCCCGGCCTGTTCGTGATCGGAGAAGCCAATTTCTCCGATCATGGCGCAAACCGGCTCGGCGCCAGCGCGCTGATGCAGGGCCTCGCCGACGGTTACTTTGTTATGCCTAATACGTTGCCAAATTATCTCGCCGGTCAGATGGGGAAACGGCCGTCACCCGAATCTCCCGAATTTGAACAAACCGAACAGAGTGTCTGCGCACGACTTGAGAAGTTGCTTAAGGTCAATGGCACGCGGTCAGCCGATTCGTTTCATCGCGAGCTCGGGCTCCTCCTGTGGGATAAGTGCGGAATGTCGCGTAACGAGCAAGGATTGCGTGAAGCACTCCGAAAAATTCCCGAGCTACGCGCCGAATTTTGGCGCGATGTGCGAGTACCAGGAAACGAAGAGGATTACAACCAATCGCTGGAGCGTGCCGGACGCGTCGCAGATTTTCTCGAATTTGCCGAGCTGATGTGCATTGATGCGCTCGAGCGCGACGAATCTGCCGGAGCACATTTCCGCGAGGAACATCAAACGCCGGACGGCGAAGCGCTCAGAAATGACGAGACCCATGCAGCTGTGTTCGCCTGGGAATTTGAAGGCGAAGGTCAGCCTCCGAAACTGCATCGCGAACAATTGCATTTCGAAACGGTGCATTTAGCACAAAGGAGCTACAAATGAGATTGCGAGGATTAAGCATCAGGGGAGCGCGAGCATTCTGCTCGCCGCCGCAGGCATGTTGCCGGCGGCCTCACGCAGCTGTGACAACCGCTTTGGGAAGATTCGAAATCTATGACCCGCATTGTTTCTCGAGCATGTCCGGCAATATGCCGGACAGAGCGGGCAAGATGCCCGCGCTCCCCAATCTGTTCGTTTCCACCGCCTGATATGAACTTCAAACTCAAAATCTGGCGACAGAAGAATCGCGAGACTCCCGGCAAACTCGTGGACTACGAAGCCCGCGACATTTCGCCGGACACCTCGTTTCTGGAGATGCTTGATATCCTAAACGAAAATTTGATTCGGACCGGCGGAGAACCCGTCGCGTTCGACTCTGATTGCCGGGAGGGGATTTGCGGTACCTGCTCGCTCACTGTTAACGGCGAAGCTCACGGACCCGATCATCCGGGCGCTGTATGCGAGCTTTACATGCGAAAATTTCGGGACGGCGAGACCATCACCGTGGAGCCATTTCGTGTTGGTTCATTTCCAATCGTCAAAGATTTGGCGGTCGACCGCAGTGCGTTCGATCGGATTGTGCAAGCCGGCGGATTCATTTCCGCACGCGCAGGCTCCGCGCCGGAAGCGAATTCGATTCTCGTTCCCAAACACGACGCGGATTTGGCGATGGAAGCGGCGGCATGCATCGGCTGCGGCGCGTGCGCGGCGGCCTGCCCGAACGGATCTGCAATGCTTTTTGCAGCTGCAAAAGTCTCGCACTTATCATTTTTGCCGCAGGGCGCTCCCGAACGCGAGCGCCGCGTCGTGAAAATGGTGCAGGTAATGGACGATCAGGGATTTGGTAATTGCACTAACATTTACGAATGCGAAGCAGTGTGTCCGGCCAAGATCAGCGTCAGTTTCATCGCGAAACTCAACCGTGAATACGCGCGCGCACAATTTCGCCGCCGACTCGGCGAATAGCTTCACGCGTTATTATTCTGGCTATCGCGTGTTGCAGATGCACGCCCACAGTCCCGGGTCTAGCTCGGCTTTTGCGCGCTTGCCCAACCGTTCGACATCTCCATCGCCGCGAATCACTGCGAATACCGTCGAACCCGAGCCAGACATTAACGCGGCTCCGACTTCTGGCTGATTGAGCAACCACGTCTTTAGCTCCGCCAGAAAAACAAATTTCTCGTAAACAGGGCGCTCCAGATCGTTCACGAACGTTTGGCCGGCGAATGCTTGAGACGCATACGAGATTCCTGGAACTTCGCGCGAGTCTCGCCAGCGAGAGTAGGCCCATTGCGTAGGCACGCCGAAGTGAGGCTTCAATAACAACACGGAGAATTGTTCCCGTAATCTCGTCGGGCTCACAAGCTCGCCGCGTCCTTTGCACACCGCAGCGGATTGAAAAATAAAGAACGGAACATCCGATCCGATTGCCTTGGCCATTTTCGCCAAGTCTTGAGGGCGCAAATTCGTCTCGAACAGTTTGTTGAGCGCGAGCAGAGTGGAAGCAGCGTCACTGCTTCCTCCCCCAAGGCCAGCGCCATGTGGGATTCTCTTCTTTAGCTCGATCGAAATACCGCTCGTGATCTTTGTTTCTTCGAAAAATACGTTCGCCGCGCGCACCACAATGTTGTGTTCGCCTTTCGGCAGCGAGGGATTATCGCATCGAAAGGCGATTTCTTGTTTGCCGGAGCGCCGCACGATCTTGATCTCGTCACAAAGTGAAATCGGCGTGATCAACGTCTCGATTTCGTGAAACCCGTCCCTGCGACGGCCGAGAACTCTCAGCGAAAGATTGATCTTCGCGGGCGCGATGACTTGCATATATCGTCATGCCGAGCGTAGTCGAGACATCCCGTGTTGCGAGCCAAAGCTAACACCGCGGGATTCCTGGACTTCGCTCGGAATGACTTGGCAGACGGAACATAGACTTCCAGTCTGTGCGCCGAGCGGGTTTGAAACCCGCTGAAGAGCGAAGCAGCGGAGAACATCTCCGCTGGGCGCACAGGCCGAAGACTTATGTTCCACCCAATTGAAATGACAAAAGCCGCAGACAAAATCATCGTGGCACTGGATGTTGCCACAAAGGAGAAAGCGCTCGAGCTCGTCGAGCAACTCCGGAGCGCGATATCCTTTTTCAAAATCGGGCTCCAACTTTACACGGCCGAAGGCCCCGAAGTCGTACGCGCAGTTTTAGCCACCGGCGCAAAAGTCTGGCTCGATCTGAAGCTTTACGATATCCCGAACACCGTCGCCCGAGCCGTTGAGTCCGCGAATACTCTCGGCGTGCAGATGCTCACGATTCACTTGAGCGGCGGCAGCGAAATGATTCGCGCGGCCACTACCACTCGGTGCAAGGATATGCTCCTCTTGGGGGTAACTGTTTTAACCAGCTCCACTGAACAAACGCTGCGCGAAACTGGACTCACAGACGCGGTCGAGAATCAAGTGATCCGTCTTGCCAGATTGGGCGCAGCAGCGGGCATCGACGGACTCGTGGCCAGTCCGCATGAAATCAAAGCCTTGCGAGGCGAGTTCGGCCACAGAATCAAAATCGCGGTACAAGGAATTCGACCAACCTGGGCAGAAGCCGGCGATCAAAAGCGCTTCACGACACCACGCCAGGCACTTGACGCGGGTGCAGACTACATCGGTATCGGCCGGCCCATCACAGGGCATATGCAGCCACGCGAAGCCGTGGCAAGAATCCTGGATGAGCTGTGCAGTTGATTGTCATGTCGAGCGAAGCGAGACGTCTGCGGATATGATTCGCTCTATCAGCAATCAGAGATCGCTCGCTCACGCCAGCGAGGACAAAACTAAGGAAGGCACGGAATGTTTTTTCAAGGCGTTAACTGTCCATCACGATACCGCTGGGCAATCGGCGGCAATGAACATGTCCATCGACGAGGCGTTGCTGGAATCGGCAATCATTCCAACTATCCGCTTCTACCGCTGGCGGTCTCCTG
>JBLMXH010000019.1:0-11831 GCA_050257685.1 Nitrospirota bacterium | reverse complement strand
CGCGGCCAAATACGGTGCTGAACCAGGGAACACCAGCGTAAGGATAGGGGCCATAACGCGTCTCGGTTCGCATCATGTGAAGATCGGCCAACGAGCGGTTCAGCCAGTCGTTGAACTGTTCGTTGTCAGCAAAGACCTGCGGTTCTCGCGCACGCGTGTGTTCGAGGGCACAGGTTGCTTCGTGCATAACCTTTTCGTAAGACTTGCTCTCGCCCTGCGAATCGCCGTTCACTTCGCATGCGACTGTCCATTGATAATTGGCATTCTCGCCCGGTTCCAAATGGACCTGGCAGCTGACGACAGACTTTGTCACACGAGATGGCTTCGGATCGAACATGATCCGGGTTCGGCGAAACCGTTGGTCCAATCCTTCATACGTCAGAACAAGTCCATTTTCGGTGATCTTTGGTTCCAAGCGACGACCATGATGCTCGCGATGCATGCCACGGAGTTCGAAAATATCGGCAAAATCGGCATCGAACTCGATCGACAAAACAAAATCAACAGCGGCGCGTCCGTAGTTATGAATGCGAAGCCGTTCGTGACAGGCTTTGTCCCACAGAATCTTTGAGCGAAACACATGTATTGTTCCCCTTGGAACTACTATCTCGGTATCGCGCCAGACATCGGGGTTTGTAGCGTCAACAGCAAGAACGGCGTTGTCCTCTCGAACGGTCGAGCTCAGTAGCAGTGGCCGGTCTTTTCCGATCTTCAAAGTTAGCCGGGATAAAAATCGTGTGTCCTGGTAATAGAGCCCGAGTTCGCCAGTCCCAAACGTTTCGATGTCGCCAAATCGATCAAAGACAGCGTACATGTCTCCTTGCTTCAAAACCCGCGGGCGCACGTCCACGCGGGCTGAAGAGGAACGAATGTAAAACTCGTTCCGAACACGAATTACTTCTCCCCTGGCCATCAGGCGGCCTCCGACACTTTCTCGCTTCTGACAATCAGGCGTTCGAACTGTTGCACGTAGTCATGCGCCATTCGCGTAGCGGTAAAGCGTTGTTCGAACACTTCGCGACAGTGTTTTCGGCTCAATCCAGCTACTCGACGGACGGCCTCGACCGCATCCGCCATGCTTTCAACGACGAAGCCGGTGTGACCCGTTTCCACAAGTTCGGGTACTGCACCGCCGCGATAAGCAACAACGGGAGTCCCGCAGGCCATTGCCTCGATCATCACCAACCCGAACGGCTCCGGCCAGTCGATCGGGAAGAGCAACGCATACGCATTGCCCAGGAATTCATCTTTCTCGATATCTCCGATCTCGCCTACAAACTCCACGAGTGAATCACGCAGCAACGGTGCAATCACCGAGTCGAAGTAATCTTTGTCTGCACGGTCGATCTTTGCCGCAATTTTCAGTGGCATTCCGACCTGCTTCGCAATTTCAATCGCGCGGTCGACTCTTTTCTCGGGCGAAATTCGTCCCAGAAAAGCAAGATACTGCCCGGCTTCGGAGCGGAATTGGTAAAGGTCGCGCGGTAAACCGTGATAAACGGTCGCCTGCCAGTTTGCCCACGGCAACGGCTCCCGTTGTCCATTTGAGATGGAGATCACAGGCATGTCGCGAAATTCCTGATACAACGGAACCAGATCAGGAATATCCAGCCGCCCATGTAACGTGGTCACTTGCGTAACCGCCTCCCTTCGACTCAGCGGGAAATGCAGGTAATCGACATGAAAATGAATGATGTCGAACTCGTCCGCATGCTGGCAAACACGTTCCAGCATGACGAAATGGTGAGCCATTTGGTTTTGACAATGCTCATCCAAACGCAAGGAGCGTTGGCACGCCGCCACCAGCCTTGCATTCGTGTCCGAATCTCCACTCGCAAAGAGCGTCACTTCATGGCCCTGGCGCACCAGTTCCTCCGTGAGATACGACACCACGCGTTCTGTTCCCCCATAATATTTTGGCGGCACGCTTTCATAAAGGGGCGCCACCTGTGCAATTCTCATACCCAAATTAACCCTCCATTGTTGAAATTTTTTGACCCAGCCGGGTCAATCATCACCTTGTGAATGGCAGAAGTAATATCGACGCGCCACTCGATCCACGCGACCAATTTTCCCGGCTTTTTATGTTCGAGTACGCCAGGGAAAGCGCGCGCACTTTCCCGCCGTATGTTTTCAAAAGATGCGTCTGATCGATCTCCTACGCGCCGCTATCAACGAGGTGGCGCTTCTCGAACAACTTCGCCCGGCTGTTTATCGTCGCGCAATCCCGTGAAAACCGGTGCACGCAATTTTCCGTCTCTTGTCCATTCGGCAAATTTGATTTCCGCCACAAACTTCGGGTTAATCCAGTGTATTTTTTTCATCATCGACGGCGTGATGCCCAGCACCCATTGGCCGTTTTGTTTTGATGGCAGATCGACAAATGGACACTCTGCACGTTCCTCGGCGCGGAATTTCTTGTGCAATGCGGCCAATGATTTGGCTGTAAATCCGGTGCCAGCCTTACCGGCGAATACGAGATCGCGATCCTTGTAGTAGCCGACGAGAACTGCGCCAAAATATTTGCGCGCTCCTTGCGGCGGCGTGTATCCGCCAATGACAAATTCCTGCTCATTGACGCATTTGAGCTTTACCCATGCGCCGCTTCTCCGGCCGGCTTCGTAAAGGGAGTGGCGTAATTTCCCGATGATCCCTTCCAGGCCGCGGCGTTGCACTTCCTTGAGAAGTTGATTGGCATTTCCATCAATTGCACCGGAGTAACGAATCCGAGGATCATCTGCGCCGGCACACAAATTCTCCAAAACACTCTTCCGCGCCTCTAACGGCAGCGAAACCAGACTTTTGCCGTCGAGCTGGAGAAGGTCGAACGCATAGAAATAAACGGGCGATTTTCGTCCTTCCATTTCGCGCGCTTGCAGCAACTGGAACGACGAACGGCCGTGTTCATCAAGCGCGACCACTTCGCCATCAACCACACATTCGTCCGCCGGAAAATTTCTGACAACGGCTACGATCTCCGGAAAACGTGCGCTCAAATCATTTTGGTTTCGCGATAGCAATGAAACTTTTTGCTGATCTTTGATGGCAATCAGCCGGATACCATCGAATTTGAGTTCATAAATCCAGTCGCCGGTCGACGGCGGTTTTTCCACCAGCTTCGCTTTCATTGGTTCGACGAACCGCGGTTTTCCCGAAGGCAATTTCGCCAATACGTCATCCTGAGCGAAGCGCAGCGAAGTCGAAGGATCCCGCGAAGTTACGGCTGACGTTTTTCTATAAGATTTTTCAACTTCGTTCGGAATGACGCGTTTTTTTTTAACCGCCTCGCGGATGCGCGCCTTGAATTGCGATGTCGGACTTTGATCTTCTACGCGATTTGATTGCCATTCGGCGTCGCGCTCGTCCGCGATTTGTTTCATCGTGCGGCCGGTCTTTACTGATTCATCATCGACCTTGTTCGAGATCGGTTTTGCATCGTCACCGGTCTTTAGGATCAACCACTGATTCTTTTCCCCTTCGCGGCCACGGATCCGTACGAGGGTCCATTCGCCTCTCGCTTTTTTGCCATCGAGAAGGAGGTGCAGCTTGCCTTCCTTGAGTGATTTCAGCGGTTGCTCACCGTATACGTAGTAGGTCCCGCGGTCCCAGACCATCACAGTACCGCCGCCATACTGACCCTCGGGAATTACTCCTTCGAAATCTTCATATTCAATCGGATGGTCCTCGACTTCGACGGCAAGATGTTTCTCGCCGCGTTTCCAGGGAAGTCCCTTTGGCAGCGCCCAGGATTTCAACACGCCTTCCATTTCCAAGCGGAAGTCGTAATGCAAGCGACGCGCGGCATGCTTTTGGATAACGAATCGCGACGCGCCTTTGACCTTTTTCGGAACCGGCTTGCCCGCCGGTTCGCTGGTGCGGCGGAAGTCCCGCTTTTTCTTGTACTGTTCAAGCGCCATTGTGCCATAACCTACCGGCAGATTACGGCGCATGCACCTGAGTTGTAGAGGCGCTTGTGCCAGGCGCCTATTCCTCGCGATTGGCGTTCGACACAAACGCCGCTACAAGAATTATCCTTCGCTGGGCAGTGGCTCGCCGACCAGGTACCGAACGAAGCGACGAATAACGATATTTTCTCCGAGTTCGGCAATCTTGGAATTCAGCAAGTCGCTGATCGTCACATCAGGATTTTTGATGAAAGCCTGCTCGAGCAGGCAAACTGTGCTGTAGAACTTCTCGAGTTTGCCCTCGACAATTTTGTCCGCAACGTGTGCCGGCTTGCCTTGCACCTGTGCCTTGTAGATTTCGCGTTCTGCCTCGATCAGATTGCCCGGCACATCGGCGCGATTGACGTAGAGTGGATGCGCGGCGGCGATATGCAGGGTGATATCTTTTACGAACCCTCGAAAATTTTCGTTTCTGGCTACGAAATCGGTCTCGCAATTCACCTCTACGAGGACACCGACTTTGCCCTGCAGATGGATGTACGAGGCAACAATTCCCTCCTTCGTCACACGGGTGGCTTTATTCGCAGCACTGGCGATGCCTTTCGTGCGCAAAATCGTTTCGGCCTTCTCCAGGTCGCCGCCGCTCTCGACGAGAGCACGCTTGCAGTCCATGAACCCGGCGTTGGTCTTTTCACGGAGTTGCTTGACGAGTTTTGGGTCGATTTCAGTTGTTGCATTCATTAGATCTTAGAGTCGTTAAAGCCTCAGCGCGTTGAGTCGCTGAAGCGGAGGGCTTCAGGCCGATACGCCTGCCATTTCCACCTGTTCGCGGATGCGGGCCTCGCTGCTGGCCGAAACAATCGCATCGACCAGTTTTTGCAAAATCACCCGGATCGCGCGGATGGCATCGTCGTTCCCCGCAATCGGATAATCAACGAGTTCCGGATCGGCGTTGGTATCCACGATGGCGACTACCGGGATCCCGAGGCGGCGCGCCTCGTTGACCGCGTTTTGCTCCCGGAGCGTGTCGATCACCACCAGCGCGTCAGGTAGTTCTGACATGTCGATGATACCTTCGAGATTGCGCCTGAGTTTTGCAGCCTCACGATTCAGCGCAGCCAGTTCTTGTTTCCCCATCTTTTTGTATTCCGGGGACTGTTCAATCTGCTCGATGTATTTCAAACGACCGATGCTCTTGCGGATCGTGGTGAGATTGGTCAGCGTGCCGCCCAGCCAGCGTTGATTGACGTAAAATTGCCCGCAGGCCAACGCAGCTTCTTTTATCGCTTCCTGCGCCTGTTTTTTGCAGCCGACGAACAAAATCCGGCCGCCGCGTCGCGCAACCTCCTGGAGGAAATCGGTCGCCCGCCGGAGTTGCCTCACCGTTTCATCAAGGTTGATGATGTAAATCTGATTGCGCTGTTCAAAGATGAAGGGCTTCATCTTTGGATTCCAACGCTTCGTCTGGTGTCCAAAATGAACACCAGCTTCCAATAATTCAGGCACTAATTCTGTTGTTTCTGCCATAAGCGAGGTTCCCGAAGGCGGGACACTCCCAGAGCGGGAGGGTGAAGATGCTATATCAGACGCCTGTTCGCAACATGAAATTCGGTGGCCAGCGTAGGTCAATTTTGCCGTGGAAACGGAACGTTTTGCCGCTGGGCAGCTGACCTTGTGCGTTTCCCAAGCCAAATGTGAAGGATCAAAATAAACGGGAGCGCCAGTCCGACCGCCAGATGAATCCAGCTCGTCCAAGCACGCAACTGTTCGCCACCAGCATAGTAAAGTCCGTACCCCGTGACGGTCAGAATACCGAATGCCGCAAGGAACAGCGATCCGTTACCGCGATTCCGACGCGCGCGCCAGGCAAAGCGCACATGACCGGTGAGAAGCATGCCTACGAGCACCAAAATCGCCATTGCGGCCGCGCCGTGGACCTTCATCGCCCAGGCCTTTGCACTCATCTCGAACTCACCCGGTGATGGGACCAGATCGCTCCAATAAGCCCATGCCGCACCGCTGAAAAAAAGCAGCGCAAGTACGGCGTACAGCAAGCGTCTGTGAAAACGCTTCAATCGGATTAAGTTTGATGGAACGCGTCGCACGTTGGGTGAAACATCCAGGAGGGATTGCCATCTTGCTCGAGCAGTAACGCGTCCGCAGAGTACCGTGCCAGCAGAGGCGCAGCTCGTTCGCGCAGTGCGAACACAACTTTCGTCAATGCATCCGCGGTCATGCAATTCGCTGCGCCCACCGTCACGCTGATCAAGTTGCACGCGGCTCGGCCTGTACGTGCGTCTAAAATTGGGCTGACGCAATGACCACGGTTTTTGGTGCGATCAAAATAAATTCCCGACGTTGCTATCGCGCGCTCGCGAAGTCTCACCGCTCCGGCAGCGTGTTTCGGCTGCGCAGGGTTGCGAAGATGAACAATATGCGACGCCGATCCAAAGACGCGCAGGTCGCCACCCGCATTTACAATCCCGGCGAGGACGCGATTGCGTCGCAAAGCTTCAACTGCGCGGTCGACAGCAAAGCCCTTCGCGATGCCGCCGAAATCAATCAAGAACGGACAACGAAATCGAACACGGCCATTCGTTTCAAAAATAATATCGCGCCAGCTGCCTCTGCGAAAACGTGCACCCTGCCTGGGAAGATAATTCCATTTCATCAGTCGCCCGGCGATGGTGACGTCGAAAATCCCATTGGTGTTGCGAGAAAATTCCTGCGCCGATTTTAACACGCGCGATGTCCACGGATGAACGCGCACCGGTTTATGATAGGCGTCGCGATTCATGCGGGAGACATCGCTTTCGGCATCGTGAAAACTCATCAATCGATGCACCTGTGTGATCGCCGAAAATCCGGCCTCAATTCCACGCTCCAAATGGACGACGTCGGTGCCGCAGGCTGCGATTTCCACAAAGGTGCCTAGCACTGGCCGGCAACGGCGAATCTCAATGTTGAAGCGCGGTTTCATACAGAAGACGAAATCGGGGTTAAGTTCGCCACGGCGAATCCGTCCTGTGGCGGACCACCACACTCTAAAGCGCGCTTCGCGCGCGAAATTGCTTCGTGCCCATTCATGGTCAGTGCTTGAGCGCGATTTCGTAGAATGCGAGAAGACGCTTCACTCCGTCGGTGATGTGGCGGCAACTTAGAGTCGCGCCGCTGATGTTTTTAATATCCCTGTCCAGTTTCAATGGCGACTGGCTCGTTTTGCCCACGAATTGGGCGCGCCAATTTTCATTTCGGATTTCGCCTCCATAGGTTTCGCGATAATCCATCACTTCAATTTGTTTGACCGAGCCATTGGCATTCAGGCCGACGGCGTAGGTGATAAACTCGTGTTTGCCGACTACTTCATCGACGATGAACCAGCCCCCACCGCTTACGCGCCAGACTTGTTGGTCGTCGCGCAATACGCGCACACCGCTGGCCTGCTCAATAGCTTTGCGTTGGGCTGGAGCCAGTTTCAGCGGCGCGGCGGTCAGGGATTTGTTAGGAAAAATCGCGCGCTGCGCTTGATCAACGGTGAGATACTGAACCGCAAAAGTGGATGGAGCAACCAGCGCAGAAACAGGTAAAGCAATGAAAGCGAATTCGGATTTCATTCCAGATTACATTGTCATTCTGAGCGGAGCGAAGAATCTCGGATCAGACTCTGGTTCGACCCGCGCCAAAATAGCCAGAGATGTTTCGCTTCGCTCAACATGACAGCGCGTTTCAAAAGCTGCTGTTAGAAATTGAAGCCGATCCTCAGCCGCACGTAATATTTTTCGTGTTCGTCACCGAAAATGTAGCCGTCATGCGCGGCGAACTCGTTGTTGTCCTGGCTATAGGCCGACCCGATTGGTAACTGATGAAGAAATCCGAGCGTGGCCCACCAGCGTTCACCGCCATAGTGAATCGTCGGTCCGGCAAAGTAGGCTGAATGCTCATGGATCGTGGCATTGGCAAATTCGTGATGATTCCAAAATTCCAAACCCCCTGACCAATTGCGCATAAAGCGATAAGAGAGACCGGTGAACCATTCGAACATTCCTTCACGTTCCCACTCGTCCTCCTCTTCTTTTTCGTATTCGAGTTCGTAATTGACGTTTAACGCCCAAACGAGCCGGTCTTCGAGCCAGTTCTTCTGCAGCAGGATTTTCCATTCCAGCTCCGTTTCCTGGTCGCCAACCGCCGGTTCGAAATAAACTGCGAGGCCGACCGGATCCTTATAAGGACTCAGAAGCCGATAAATAGCTTCGAAAGAAACCGATTCGAAGTGATAGCTGTCAAATGGTTTAGTTGGATCATGCCCCGCATGGACATCCTCGCCGCCGGTCTCGTAAACACCCGGCAGGCGCCTTTTCGGATGCGCCGAATTTGCCACTGGCACATCATCATTCGCATTGACGTAATGATGGTTGAGATACAGCGCGATCTGGAAATTATCCGTGACGCCATACTCGAGTTCTTCGCGAAAATCGAACGCGTTATAGGTACCGTGTTCTTTTTCCCAGCGCGCGGTCATCCATTGCTCAAATTCCCATTTCCCTTTGGGAAGCAAATCGGTGGTGTAAGTCCACGCAAAGATTGATTCGTCCGCGCGCGCAACTGAAACACAAAATGAAATTGCTGCGATCAACGTGATCCTGATCTTCATCGCCAGTATTTCTAGCAATAAGCGATGACATCCGCTGCCGAACCGTTGCCAATTTTTGACGCCTGGTTGCAGCGCAATCCCAGGCGGTCAGAGCAATACGCCGCTAACTAGATCGCTGCACATGTTTTTCGGCGTACCTCGCGAGCACCCAGCAAAGATCCGAAAGGCGGTTAAGGTAACGCAAAATCTCCGGGTTGAAATCTTCTTCTTCGGAGCCGAACGCGGTGATATGCCGCTCTGCGCGGCGGCATGTCGTGCGAGCGAAATCCAACGCTGCAGAAACCGGAGTCGCACCAGGGACAACCCAGTCTTTGGGATACAACGATTTATCCTTCTCGAGATCGACAACTGCCGAAGTGATCCGATCGACCATCTCGGTTGTCGTGAGATGGAAACCATCTTTGGCATAGCGTTCGTGATCCGATGGCGCCGTGGCCAGTTCGCCCATTAAGACGATTAGATCTTTTTGTGCGGCGAGGATTTGATCGGAAAGGAAGTTATCGGTCGTAATGGACCGCGCCAGACCAAGCGCGGCGCTCAACTCATCAACGGATCCATAGGCTTCGACGCGGGGATCGGCTTTAGATAATCGGCGCCCATACATCAGCGACGTTTCGCCTTTGTCGCCGGTTTTGGTGACGATCGACATGAGCCCAAACTGTAGGGCGTTTGATTCGCTCGCGCCAGCTCGCTCACGCTTTCGCGCTTCCCGTCTATGTCGCTGGCTCCCGCCAGCTCCATTCTATGAAAGGCCAACCCTTGCCAGCCGCGGCGCCCCACAATTTCGTTTAACCGATCGCTGGTTGCGGCTCGGCTTCTTCCATCACTGGTGCGCCAACCGGCTCGCCTTTCTCGACCAGCTTAAGTTGGCGATGCTCGGGAAACCCTGTTCCGGCAGGAATCAAATGACCCATGATCACGTTTTCCTTAAAGCCACGCAGCCTGTCGATCTTGCCGAGCGTAGCCGCTTCAGTAAGCACACGGGTCGTATCCTGGAACGAAGCCGCAGAAATGAAGCTGTCGGTTTCCAGCGATGCCTTGGTGATGCCGAGCAACACCGGAACAGCCTCCGCGGGCTTGCCGCCTTTCTCCACGACCTTTTTGTTTTCTTCTTCGAAGTCGAGCTTATCGACCTGATCGCCCCAGAGTAGCGAGGTATCGCCGGGATCGGTGATCTTCACCTTGCGCAACATTTGGCGCACGATGATTTCGATGTGCTTATCATTGATCTCCACACCCTGAAGCCGATACACCTCTTGCACTTCGTTCACCAAGTGCTCCTGCAACTCCTGAGGACCGCACACTTCCAAAATCTCGTGTGGCACAATGGGCCCTTCGGTCAGTTGTTGACCCTTCTTCACGTAGTCGCCTTTGAATACAATGATATGTTTGGTGAGCGGGATCAGGTGCTCTTCCTCAGCGCCGGTGTCCGGATCTTTGAGAATCAAACTGCGTTTGCCGCGTACGGTTCCGCCCAATTCGACAATGCCGTCGATCTTCGCGATCTCAGCAGCATCTTTCGGCCGGCGAGCTTCGAATAATTCGGCAACGCGCGGCAGACCGCCCGTAATGTCCTTTGTCTTTGCGACTTTGCGCGGCGTCTTCGCAAGCAATGCGCCTGCGCGCACCTTCTGGCCTTCTTCGACGATGACGTGAGCGCCGGCGGGAATTGAATAGCTCGCGAGCACCTCCTTCTTGTCATCTACAATAACTACCTGCGGATGCAGGTCTTCCTTGTGCTCGATGACCATGGTGCCCATGAGACCGGTCGCTTCATCGACCTCACGTTTGATTGTCACACCAGCAATCATGTCGCGGAATTCGATCTTGCCGCCTTTATCAGTAAGGATCGGCACGTTGTACGGATCCCATTGCACAAAGGTTTCGCCCTTCTTCACAGTGGCGCCGTCTTCCCTGGAAATCACTGAACCGATGACGATGTTGTAGCGCTCCAGTTCGCGACCTTCGTCGTTATTCACGCTGATCGAGCCGTTTTTGTTCAACACGATCCAACTTCCGTCGAGTGCCTGCACGGTGCGCAAATCATTAAACTGCACCGTGCCGTCGTTCTTCGCCTTAATGATCGGTTGCTTAAATGTCTGGCTGGCCGTTCCTCCGATGTGGAACGTGCGCATGGTTAGCTGCGTCCCGGGCTCGCCGATCGACTGAGCGGCGATAATACCGACGGCTTCGCCAAGCTTCACAAAGTCGCCTGTGGCGAGATTTCGACCGTAACACATGGCGCACACGCCGCGTCCGCACTCGCATGTAAGCACCGACCGGATCTTGAGTTGCTCGACGCCGATGCGTTGTAAATCCGCTGCGATCTTCTCGTCGATGTATTGGTTTGCCTTGACGATCTTTTTCTTTTTCTCCACCGGATCGGCGATCGTTTCGCAGCTCACACGTCCAATAATGCGCTGGCCGAGATCGACAACTTCTTCGTCCCCTTCGTAAATCGAGCGCACCACGATGCCGTTTACGGTTCCGCAATCGTCGTCAACGATGATTACATCCTGCGCCGCATCCACGAGTTTGCGGGTGAGATAACCGGAGTCGGCGGTCTTTAGCGCCGTATCGGCCAGACCTTTGCGCGCGCCGTGAGTGGAAATGAAGTACTCGAGCACGGTCAATCCTTCCCGGAAATTTGAGGTAATCGGTCGCTCGATGATTTCGCCGCTTGGTTTGGCCATCAAACCGCGCATTCCGGCGAGCTGCCGAACTTGCTGGCGATTGCCACGCGCACCGGAATCAACCATCAGATGGATCGGGTTAAACTCCTTGCGATCCTGATTTTCCTCGATCTCACGGAACATCACGTTGGAGATTTGATCGCCGGCGTGCGTCCAGATATCGATAATTTTATTGTACCGTTCTCCGTCGGTGATGATACCGCGGCGATACTGCTGGTCGACTTGTTTGACCTGTTTGTACGCATTCTCCAACTCGGATTCTTTCCGCTTGGGAATGATCATGTCCTCGATGCCAATCGAAATGCCAGCCCGAGTGGCTTCCTTAAAGCCGAGCTCTTTCAGTTTGTCGAGAGTCTCAACCGTCACTGAGGGGCCGGCGATCTGATAGCAGCGCCAAATGATGTCGCTGAGTTGTTTCTTGCCCGCTGCCTTATTGAAGAAACCAAGTTCTTTCGGCCAAATTTGATTAAAAATTACGCGGCCGGCAGTAGTTTCCAGCACCGTCGCGTCCGGATTTCCGAGATTGGTTTGCCGCCCCCGATCCGGATTCTTAAACAAAATCCGATCATGCGTTTTTATCGT
>JBLMXH010000018.1:0-4221 GCA_050257685.1 Nitrospirota bacterium | reverse complement strand
GAGCAGCGTTGCTATTTCGGATTTTTTACATCGCGCCTATGTGGCGGCAAAAGGGAACAGCTAGGAACATGGAAGACGGGGATGCATAAGCGAGCCGATCTAGACACGATCGAACTCGAAGCGGAGCTGCAGGCAAATTTGCACGGCGAAGTGCGTTTCGACGATGGAAGCCGGGCGCTTTACGCCACCGACGGTTCAAATTACCGACAGACGCCAATCGGTGTCGTGTTACCAAAGAGTACCCAGGATGTCATCACGGCAATTGCCATCGCGCGTAAACACGAGGTCCCAATCACCAGCCGTGGCGGCGGCACCAGCCTGGCAGGCCAATGTTGCAATGCAGCGATCATCATCGACATGTCGAAGTATCTTCATCGGGTCCTCCACATCGATGTTGAAAAGAAGCTCGCGCGCGTCGAGCCCGGTACCATCCTCGACGATCTGCGCCATGCTGCAGAAAAGCATGGCCTGACATTCGGCCCCGATCCGGCCACGCACAATCATTGCACACTAGGCGGGATGATCGGCAATAACTCGTGCGGCATTCATTCGGTAATGGCTGCCTTTCATGGCAACGGCGCGCGCACTTCTGATAACGTGCACGACCTGGAGATCCTTACTTATACCGGTGAACGGATGCGCGTCGGCGCAACCAGCGATGAGGAGCTGGAGAGCATCATCCGAGGCGGCGGGCATCGCGGCGAGATTTACCGCAAATTGCGCGAACTGCGCGACACGTATGCGTCAGCGATTCGCGAGAAATTTCCCAACATCCCCCGGCGTGTTTCCGGATATAACCTTGACGAACTGCTTCCAGAAAACGGTTTCAATGTCGCGCGCGCGCTCTCTGGCACAGAGGGTACGTGTGTAACTGTGCTTGAAGCAACGCTCTGTCTTCTCGACAACCCCAAGGCGCGTACCCTCCTGGTACTCGGGTATCCCGATGTCTACGCGGCCGGCGACCACGCACCGGAGATCATGCAGCACAAACCCATCGGTCTCGAAGGGATCGATGACGTCCTGATCGGTTACATGAAAAAAACGGGGCTGCACCCCGGGGACCTTCGGCTGTTACCCGAGGGGAAAGGATTCTTGATGGCTGAGTTCGGCGGCGACACCAAGCAGGACGCCGATGAAAAAGCGCGTGCAGTTATGACTGCCTTGAAAACGAAACACAACGCGCCGCACATGAAACTTTTCGATAGCCAGTGGGAGGAATCGAAAGTTTGGGAAGTGCGTGAGTCTGGATTGGGCGCGACAGCTTTTGTCCCTGGACTCGATGACACCTGGCCCGGTTGGGAAGACTCAGCCGTTCCACCGAACAGAGTGGGTCCGTATCTGCGTGATCTGCGCAAGTTGTTTCACAAATACGATTATAATGCATCGCTTTACGGTCATTTCGGGCAGGGCTGCATTCACTGCCGAATCCCGTTCGATCTCTACACCGCGGCTGGCATCAAGAAATACCGGGCGTTTGTCGATGAAGCAGCGGATCTCGTCTTGAGCTACGGCGGATCGCTCTCGGGCGAGCACGGTGACGGTCAGTCGCGGGCGGAACTGCTTCCGAAAATGTACGGCCCGCAAATCATGGAAGCCTTCCGAACGTTCAAATCGATTTGGGATCCGCGATGGAAAATGAATCCCGGCAAAGTGATCGGCGCACATGCCATAACGGAAAACCTGCGTCTGGGCAGCGATTACAATCCGTGGCAACCCCCAACATATTTTCAATTTCCTTCGGATAAAGGCAGCTTTGCGCGAGCGACTTTGCGTTGCGTAGGCGTGGGGAAGTGCCGGCGGCTTGAAGGCGGCACCATGTGCCCAAGTTTCATGGTTACGCGCGAGGAACAGGACACGACGCGCGGCCGGGCGCATTTGTTGTTTGAAATGTTGCGTGGCGAAACTATCGGCAAAAACGGCTGGCGTGACGAGAGCGTTAAGGACGCGCTCGATCTTTGTCTCGCCTGCAAGGGTTGCAAGGGTGATTGCCCGGTGAATGTGGATATGGCTACCTACAAGGCAGAATTTCTAGCTCATTATTATGAGGGACGCCTTCGGCCGCTCCATGCGTTTGCATTCGGTCTGATTCACATCTGGTCGCAATTTGCACAGATTTCACCGTCACTGGTCAACTTCATGAATCGTGCTCCGCTGATCAGCAATTTTGTCAAGAGCGTGATTGGTATTGCACCGCAGCGAGAAATCCCTGGTTTCGCCGCGGAGTCGTTTAAACGCTGGTTCGCTCGGCGGCCGATGTACAACCGAAATAAACAGCGCGTGATCTTGTGGCCGGACACGTTCAACAACTATTTTCATCCGGCCACGGCAAAAGCAGCGGTCGAAGTTCTCGAGTCCGCTGGGTTTCAGGTCGCAGTTCCGAGACAGGATCTCTGCTGCGGCCGGCCGCTGTACGATTGCGGTATGCTCGGCACGGCGCGGCGCTGGGTTTTACAAATCCTTCATTCGTTAGCGGAGGAGATCGAGGCCGGTGTGCCGATCGTCGGGCTTGAGCCCAGCTGCACGGCGGTTTTTCGCGACGAAGTTTACGAGCTTTTTCCGCAGAATGAAAACGCGCGACGCGTGAAACAGCAAACATTCACGCTGCCGGAGTTTCTCGACAAATATGCGCCGGGTTACCGCGTGCCAAAGCTCGAAAGAAAAGTCCTGGTGCACGGACATTGCCATCACAAGGCAGTTATGAAGCTTGATGCCGAGAAAAAGCTCTTGAAGAAAATGGGGCTGAATTACGAATTGATCGAATCGGGATGCTGTGGGATGGCGGGCGCGTTCGGATTCGAAGCCGATCATTACGATGTCTCTATCGCTTGCGGTGAGCGTGTGCTGTTGCCTGCTGTGCGCGAGGCTGGGAAAGACACAATCATTTTGGCCGACGGATTTAGCTGCCGGGAACAGGTAAGGCAGTGCACTGATCGCGTTCCACTTCACATTGCGGAACTACTCAAGATGGCGATGGACGAAGGACCGCGTGGTCCGGCTGGGAATCATCCCGAGCGGAACTACATAACTCGCCCGGCTCCTCCGGCATCGGCAGCAAAGATTTTATCGATTCTGGCGGTTGCTACGGTGGCTGTGGCTGCTGCCGCCGGATTTTTTTCGAAACGAAAGAGATGAGATGAATCGTCCAACAGTAGTAATTACCGGCGCGTCAGCCGGCGTGGGTAGAGCAACGGTAAGAAAGTTTGCCCGGCACGGCGCGCGAATTGGTTTGCTCGCGCGCGGGTTGGATGGTTTGGAAGCTGCGCGCGGGGAAGTGGAAAAGCTTGGAAGTCGCGCATTGGTTGTTCCCACAGACGTCGCGGATCCGGAGCAGGTGGAAAAAGCGGCTGCTCAGATCGAAGCCGAACTGGGCCCCATCGACATCTGGATCAACGACGCAATGACATCGGTTTTTTCACCGATCAAAAAGATGACCCCGGAGGAATTCCGGCGCGTAACAGAAGTGACTTATCTCGGATACGTCTATGGAACGCTGGCTGCGCTTAAGCGGATGCTTTCGCGCGATCGTGGTGTGATCGTGCAGGTCGGCAGTGCGCTGGCATATCGAGGGATTCCGTTGCAAGCGTCCTATTGCGCGGCCAAGCATGCGATCCAGGGTTTCTGTGACTCCCTTCGCTGCGAGTTGCTTCACGACAAAAGTAAAGTGCGGGTGACGATGGTCCAAATGCCGGCTCTGAATACGCCGCAGTTTGGTTGGGTGAAAAGCCGGTTGTCCCGGAAAGCCCAACCGGTCCCACCGATCTATCAACCAGAGGTTGCGGCGGACGCAATTTTCTTCGCGGCCCACAATCCGCGGCGGGAATTTTATGTCGGCATTCCATCAGTGAAAGCGATCGTGGCAAACAAGATCGCGCCAGGTTTGCTCGATCACATCCTGGCGCGCACAGGTTACGATTCCCAGCAGTACGATGGCGCGAAGGATTCGAATCGCCCTGATAATTTGTGGCAGCCGGTTCCCGGCGATCACGGCGCGCATGGCGTCTTCGACTCCCGTGCACGAAACTGGAGCCCTCAGTTGTGGGCCACCGAACATCGCGCCGGGATTGCAGTCAGTGTATTTGCGCTAATCATCGCAGTTTTTTTCGCGCTCTTGAAGAGAGAGTGAGGTACAGAACCGCAACCTTTTGTGCTGAATTTTTGGCGAAATTGCCAGTCCATTTGGACGCTCGCAGACGATCTTAATGAAAACAAGGCATCATCGCG
>JBLMXH010000017.1:0-22906 GCA_050257685.1 Nitrospirota bacterium | reverse complement strand
CGATCTGACCATTGCCGGTCGATGTGCCGTTGCCGATGACAAAGTGATAGGCCAGACCGTTCTGCATCCGGCGAACATGCCTGTGGTAATAATCAAACACACGCGCATTTCCCTGCCGCGTACCGCTATTGTGTACGACGATGAATTGCCAGCGACGGCGTTTCACCGGCGCGCGCCGGATTGCATCGATCACCGAACTCGTTAGGTAACGGTAGCTGACTGGGCGACTCCAGAACCAGAAACCTCGACGCGGCGGCGGCGACGGCGGCGGCTCGAACCCCCGGTCTTCTTCGATCCCTGATTTTTCGATCACAACCTGGGGCTGCCCGCCGGCTGAAGCGGCGCGCCCAGGCTTAGGCTGTGGCGAGGGCGATGGCGTTGCCACCGCGATCGCCCGTGGTGGCGCTGGGGTTTCGGACGCGGCCCGCTCTTCTTCGACTTGCGGTGCGGGCGTTTTTCGTGGCTTAGGTGTTTCTTTTCGTGCCGACTTCGATTTTTCAGTTTTGGTCGTTTTGTGCGATGTCTTGTTCGCGCTGGATCTCTTGTTCGCTGTTTTTGGTTTCGGGGTTGGAGTGTGGCGACGCTTTGGTTTCGCCGTTGGCGATTTCTTCGGTTTGGGAGTGGACGCAGAGCGTGTCTCGTTTTCCTCGGGCCGATCGCGCCGCTTTTCTTCATTAACCTGCGCGCGAAGGAGACCCGCGACTAATGCGCCAAATGCGAGCGCAATTGCGAGCCAAATGCGAAAGCGCACCACTGCGACGGAGCGTAACAGAGCGCGCGATGCGATCAACGCTTAGAGCAGCGATTTGTTAAAAAATTTTAAAACCAACAACTGCGTCCTTTCACGCTCCTCAGGCAGGTAACTTCATCTGATTCGGCGATCAGATGGCCGGCGCCGCCGGTGCGGGCGCGAGAGGCTCGCTGGCCCGCATCTTTTCGCGCTGACGCCGGATGATGGCGTTCAATTTGCCTCCGAGCAATAGCAGCAAACAAGTCAGATACATCCAGGTTAGCAGCACGATGATCGATGCCAGCGCCAGATAAGTCGGATTGTACCGATCGTATCGAACCACATACAGCTGGAAAAGTTTCGTCGCGATGATCCAGCCGACCGCAAAGAAAATTGCACCTGGCAAGGCCTGACGAACGGTCAAATAGTTTTCTGGCGTGAGAAGATAAAAGGCAAGCGCGAGACCGACCAACGCCACGCCGGTCAACGGCAGATTCAACCTGGCGATCCATGCTTGGAGCGGGAATGAGAGTTGCCAGTTTACCTCCGCAATGCCGGCCAGCTTTTCGCCGAAAACGACGGCATTGAAACTGAAAACGATGACAATCCCAAACCAGAAAAGCATGAAAAACGAGATGATGTATTTGGACCACCAATGACGATCTTCCCGGACTCCGTGCATCTGGCTGAGTGAGCGTGAAACTGTGGCGATGAAAATCGTCCCGAAATAAATTCCAAGGATGATGCCGGCGTTTGCGAGCAGTCCACTCGTGCCTGTGACCACAACGCTCGCCATCGCAGAGTCCAAAATGTCCTGCACTTTTGGATCGGGCGGCATAAAGCTCCTCAGAAGAACATACATTCGATGCAACTTGGTCGGATCAGTGCCGAACAAACCTAGGAGATGCCAGAAAAACAATGTGCCTGGAGCCAGCGCGAAAAGAAGCAGATACGCCATCTGCGCGGCCAGACCAGTCGTATTGTCCATTGCCGTTTCCCAAACCAGTCGGCGCGCAACATTCCAAATGAATCTGAGATATTTCATCTCGGCAGGAGTTTACTTTGCGGCCCACAAATATCCATTAAACTCCGAATGCCTTACCGAGTGACCTCCATCTGCTTCTGGCTTTGTTCATAGTCCGTGTCGCCTAACGACTGATGAAGAAGAAAATATTGATCCTGACTGCCGGCTTCGGAGAGGGTCACAACAGCGCGGCCAGAGGAGTGCGCGACGGGCTGGCTCGCATTGGTTCGTATCAGGCTACAGTGGAATTGCGGGATTTGTTTGCCGAAGCCTACGGACGACTCAACGACCTGGTGCGCCGAAGCTATCTAGCGCTGGTGAATCGTGCGCCACGCGCCTGGGGATTGGTTTATCGCTGGCTCGATGCCAAGACAGATTACGACACGGAATTTCGACGACTGACTCGGCTGAAGGCGCTTTTTGCTCCGGTGCTCCGCCGTTTTCAGCCGGACATCGTCGTCTGCTCTTTTCCGGCCTATGCCAATGTGCTCCAGGAAATTTTGGGAGCCGAGAGAGCCTGCAAATGCGTCGTGGTTGTCACCGATTCGATCACTATCAACGCATCCTGGTATCGAAGCCCCGCCGATTGTTTCATCGTTGCAAACGAGCAAAGCGCAGACGTGCTACGGGCCAGTGGCGTCGCGCCCGAAAAAATCAGGGTATTCGGATTCCCGGTCAGTCCGAAGTTTGCAGAGTTTCCTGAAGATCGCCCGTTGCCTTCCGCCAATTCCAGCCGGCGGGTTTTGTATATGATTCACGCTGCCAAGCGTGGCGCGCCGGAACTAGTGCGTCTGCTCGCGAAAGTTGGCGTCGATCTTACCGTGACGATTGGTCGCGCTGATGAACTCCGGTCTGAAATCGAAGCAGCCGCAGATGGCCACCCGATAAAGATCGTTGGCTGGACCAACGAGCTCCCGCGCATGATGCACGACAACCATTTGCTCATTGGCAAAGCCGGTGGCGCCACTGTGCAGGAAACCATCGCCGCGAAATGCCCTATGATCATCAACCACGTTGTCGCCGGTCAGGAGGAAGGCAACGCGCGGCTGATCGTCGAAACGAACTCAGGGGTGATCGCCCACTCCCCGCGAGAAGTTGTAGCGCAGGTGCAGCGCGCGTTTGATGACGGCGCAAAACAGTGGCGGGAATGGGCCGGTAATATCAGCAAGCTCAGCCGCCCGCGTGCAGCGCTCGATATCGCGGAATTTCTAATGTCGTTGTGATTTGGCTCCTCAATACGGCCTGAAGGCGCGGTGTCAATTAGACCAGATCTCTCGGCCGGCGAGGAACGTCTGCACAAGATCCAACTGCGGCGAAAACACGACCAAATCGGCGTCCGATCCGACAGTAAGCCGACCTTTCGTTTCGAGAGCGATAGCGCGCGCCGGATTTTCCGTTGCCATCGCAATGGCTTCATTCAATGGAACGTTCACCTCGCGCACTATCATGCGAACGAGGTCGATCATGCGAGCGGTGCTGCCCGCCAGCGCTGAACGATCAGCTAAAAGACAGACTCCGTTTTCTACGATGCACTCTTTGCCGAACAGCGCGAAGTGCGATCCTTCCGGCAATCCGACACCAGCAGTTGCATCGGTCACCAGACAGATCCCCTGTGATCCCTTCGCGCGATACAACATCTTCATCAGGGTGGTTGAAACATGATGGCCATCCGCGATCAGCTCACAACTGATGGCTGGTTCGCTCAACGCAAACTCAAGCAAACCGGCGACCCGATACACGCCGCGCCGGCGCGCGCCCGACATGCAGTTAAATGTGTGTGTCACGCTAGTCATACCGGCACGGAATGCCGCGCGAGCGTCTTCATCCCAGGCGTCGCTGTGTCCACCGCTGACGCTGACCTCATGCGTGTGGAAAGCTTCTATTGCCTGGAGTGCTCCCGGTAATTCGGGTGCGATGGTCACACGCTTCAATACCTCTGCGTATTCGAGCAACTGCCGCACATTAGCGGGCGAGGGATTCTGAATGAACTCGGCGCGTTGGGCTCCGGCTTTGATTTTTGAAATGAATGGTCCTTCGACATGAACACCGGCAATCGCGCTGATCGTTGATCGACAATTGCGAACCACTTCCAGGACGTTCAGGATTTCATCAATCGGCGCCGTAGCTGTTGTCACCAGAAGCGAGGTCGTGCCGCCACTCGCGTGAAAATCGCAGATCGCGCGAAACGCATCTGCCGATGCTTCCATCGTGTCGCGCCCCAGCGCGCCGTGCACGTGAAGATCGATAAAACCGGGCGCAACATAATGTCCATTCAGATCGACGATGTCATCATTTGGATGCGCTACTGATCGCGCGTTGATTGCGGCGATTTTCCCGTGTTCCACGACGATTTCGAGCCCCTCGCGAATTCCATCGGGAAAAATCAAACGCGCGTTCGTAAAGATCATCTGTGATGGAAGCAATCCTGCCCGCATGACAACGTAGGCTCAATCGAAATAGTCGCTGCTGCGCTGGTCACGCTTCGCAGACAAGATTGTCTGCGTCAACGCACGCTCTTGCTCTAGAGCAGTAAAAAGGCCATCCTGTTCGAGCGATGAATTTCGATTACGACGTCGTGATCATCGGGGGCGCGTTTTCCGGCGCGGCAACCGCGCTCATGCTGAAACGCAAACATCCCGAAGCGCGTGTTCTTATCATCGAAAAAACGGCTGCATTCGACCGTAAGGTAGGCGAATCGACTACCGAGGTGAGCAGTTGCTACATGACGCGGATCTTGGGTCTGACGCATTATCTCGGACATCATCAGTTGCCGAAACAGGGATTGCGTCTCTGGTTTTCAAATCGGCCCGATCAACCGTTCGATGACTGCGTCGAGATCGGCACACGCTACCAAAGCCGGCTGCCCGGGTTTCAAGTCGACCGTGCGAAACTCGATTCGCACATACTGGAACTGGCCTGCCGATCCGGTTGCGATCTATGGCGTCCCGCAAAGGTCACAAATTTTGAAGCGAATGACGGCAAGGGACAAACGGTGAACGCTGTCGTTAATGGCGAAGCGCGCACAGCTACTTCTCGCTGGATCGTTGATGCTACAGGCCGTGCGGCCATGTTCGCGCGAAAGCTCGGATATTTTCGCCCGAACACCGAGCACCCCATCAATGCGGTCTGGGCACGGTTCAGCGGGGTCAAAGAATGGGACAGCTACGAATGGCGCGAACGATTTCCCGATTACGCAAACGATTGTCGCACCGCGCGTGAATGGGCAACCAATCATCTTTTCGGACGCGGCTGGTGGATCTGGATCATTCCATTGCAGGGCGGCGATGTCAGCGCCGGCATCGTTTACGATAGTCGCCTCTTCAAATTTCCAGCGGGGCCGACTCTGGGCCAACGATTGCACGCGCACATCCTGAACCATCCGGTCGGTCGCGAAATTTTCGGCGCGGCGAAAGTGATCGAAGGCGACGTGCACGCACTCTCGATGTTGCCGTATCACAGTGAAAAGGTTTGCGGCGATGGTTGGGCCATGGTGGGCGATGCCGCCGGATTCATTGATCCGCTTTACAGTCCGGGTCTCGATTTTTGTTCTTACACTTCTTACTACGTGGCGGATTTCCTCGCGCGCAGTCTCGCGGGGGAAGATGTCACCAGGCAGCTTCGGCGTTACAACGAACAATATCCAGTCACGTACCGTTCCTGGTTCGAGAGTTTGTACAAGGACAAGTACTATTACATGGGCGACGCCGAGCTGATGTCCACGGCACTGCTGCTCGACGTGAGCAGTTACTACACAGGTTTGGTGAGAGCAGTCTATCGCGACCCGGAATGCGCATTTCTCAACCTGCCGTTCATGGGCAGCGGCGGCAGGCTCGCTCGCAACGTCATGCGTTTTTATGGCCGACGTCTGGTGACATTGGCGAACCGTAGATGGGCGAAGGGCTACTACGGCAAAAGAAACGCCGGCTGGCGCGAACTTTACGACGGTTTCGTTCCTGACAGGCGCGTTCGCAAACAATTCTCACGCGGACTGCGCCGCTGGTGTAAGTGCGAACTGATCAATCTGGCATTGATGTTCCGCAGGCGAACGCAAGCTGTCGTGGACAAGGGCTTGTCCGCGGCAACTTTGGCGAAGACCGGATGACTGCGGCAGGACTTGTACCGCTCAACAACTGCCTCGAGCGCTGTCGGAACCTGAGTCTCTTTGTGCGCAACGGAGACTTACGTGAGTAGCGATCGCTAGCGATCTCCTCTCACGATGACACCACTGAAAACCGCTGTTGATGATGTTGATTGCTTTTCCTATCAACAACCCAAAGGGTCTTAAGATAACGATCACGCTGCTATAGCAGGACTGGATACCTGCTGCTCATAAGGAGAAAGCCCGCAAAGTCGCCGATACGCCAGACTAATTTGCTTGATTTTGTCCTCAGCTTTCTTCTGAAGCCTGGGGTCATTTGAGAATCGATCCAGGTGCCAGACTTTCGTCTGATCACGGTATGCCTGTTTTATTTCTTCCAAGCAGGTCCCTGGCTCAACCTCAAGAGTTCGACAATCCGCTTGGTACTCGCTCAACGGTACTAGACGAAGTTTTTCCATAGTCAGGCGCGCGCCTAAGTCACCGTTTGCGCAACGCAATTCTCCTCCGGTTTGGATTCATAAAATTTCGAAACCTTACGATCTCATCTCCACTACCGAAGCAATCGGTAGTCTGTGCCAGGATCCATCAAGAGCGTCAGCGATGCGATCGGCGACTGAAGGTACTTAACCCGTTCAGACAATGGTGTGATTCGCGTTCACAATCAGCGCGGAGATTCTTTGAGACGCACGCCCACGAGCTAAATGTTGATCAGAAATTCCCTGCCCATTGGTCGACATTGAGGCTGATTCCTAGCGAGCAGGGCATATCGCGAGCTATCTTTCCCTCGCAACTGTTTCAAGCGGCGCCGGCTCTTCGGCGGTCTCGTGATGCTGTTCGCCCTCCTCCTGGCCGAGCGGCCAGATGTGAAAGCCGCCTGATTCGCTTGGCAGTTCCCATAATCCCCAAATTCCTTTGCCCTCGCGAAATCCGCGATAGTAAACGTCGTGGCCACCGATGTAAGTCTTAGTCCAATTACAATCACCGTTTGTGCTGTCGAATCGCCCGATAACAATGAAATGGCCGATATCGTCGCTGCCGTCGCCTGAAACTGCGTGATCAGCGAACGTCAGAACCAGATCCATCCGATGTCTGCGTGCGCTACGGCCGTAATTGTAAAATCCAGTCCACGGCCCGCAGGGGAAATCCATTTCTGATAGTACTTGTCCGAGATTTGGTGTCGTCAACCTCGAACGCGCGAGCTCATGTTCCGCGGCGTGCCGAGATCCGATTGGATTACGGGCTGAGCAGCGTGCTGTACCAATGCAGAACAATCTTGCCAAAAAACATCCACGCGACTGCGCCGAATGCCAGATAAGGTCCGAAGGGTAGTTTGGCTGACCAAACAGGTTTTCCGACGACAAGCGTGACCAGGCCGATGACTGAACCGAGAAGTGATCCTGCGAAAAGGCTGAACAGTACTGCGCGCCACCCCAGGAATGCGCCGATCGCGGCAAGAAATTTCAGATCGCCGCGGCCCATTGCCTCGCGCGGGATCACCAGCTCGCGCGTAAGACCGGAGATATGCGTCAGATCGTCGAGCATCAGCACGTTGCCGTCGACATTCACTCGGTCATAGCGGAAAGCCAGTGTCACGCTTCCGTACTCGCGATCATCGATCCGTACTTCGTCGCACTGGAGGAGGAGGCGATCTTTTTCACGCGCGAAATATTCGCTCCAGAGACTTTCTTCACTCCCTACGATGAAATGAGCATCGTCGTCGTCGCGTTTCGTCCACGTGAACGTTGTCGGCGCGTCGAATACGATCCGCTTTCTGCCGAAAGCAATCTTACCCGCTTCAAGAACGATCCAAAGGATCACGTAGCCGAGCGCTGCGGCCAGTGCGGCGCGAACACCGGCTGCCAGGCGCGAATTAGTCTGCATCAAAGCCGGAACAATGACGCTGCAAGCCACCCCTGCGATTGTTCCGCCGATTGTGACACGGTCCGGAATAATGAAATGCTCAAAATCGATAAACGTTCCGATGATCAGGAACGAAACGAAAACCCAGTACGCGATTGTCATCTGCCAAGCAAAGCTTTGCCAAATCGCCAAGAACAGAACTGCCGTGACGAGTTCCACCGCGAAATAACGAAAGGATATTTTTGCGCGGCAATGTGCGCATCGCCCGCCGAGGGCGAGCCAACTGATCAACGGAAGATTATGATGCCATGGAATCGGTTGTTTGCACTGCGGACAAAAAGAGCGACGCGGCCGATTGATCGAGAGATCGACCGGCCAACGGTAGATGCAAACGTTTAAAAACGAGCCGACTGCCGCACCGAGCACGAACGCAAACCCGCCGAAGAGGAGATTTTGAGTCGAATGCTCCACGCGATTAACTGGCGATCCGTTTCGATGCGCGGCGCTCCATCAGCCATGCGATCCAGATGCAGCTTTCGTACAGCAGACACATCGGTAGGGCCATGGCAATCAAAGTCAGAATATCGGGGGTGGGCGTAATGATTGTTGCCAGGACAAAGAGAAGCACGACGGCATACGGACGGGTGCGTGCCATGAATCGGTAAGTCACCAGGCCAAACCGGACCAGGGCCAGTACCACCACCGGCAGTTCAAACGCCAGACCAAAACCGATAGTGAATCGCGTCACGAACGAATAATACTGCTGCACCGTCCAGGTCGGCGCCCAGCCGAGCGATTCGGTATCGCGAAAGAAAAAAAGAATCGTTTTCGGCAGCAACCAAAAATAACAAACCAACACGCCCACAAGAAAGAGCGCGAAGCTTACAGCGATCGCTGGAAATAGAAACCGTTTCTCCACAGCCGTGAGCGCTGGCAAAACAAATTCCGCTAGAAAATACAGAAGCAACGGGAAGGACAGGATGATCCCGGCGTAAAACGCCAAATGAAATGAAATCACGATGGAATCCGTGATCCCGAGCGCCTTGAGCGTTCCGACCTGTGAGCCGAGGTGGTAAAGCGGGGCCTGAATAATCCGCACCAATGTTGAGCGAAACGCGAAACAGACAATCATCGCCAGACCAAGCGTGAGAGCCATCTTCACGATGGTCCAGCGCAAGTCTTCCAGATGCTCGAGAAACGGCTTGGACGTTTCGGTTTCCGGTGGATCACGGAATTTAAAAATGTCTCGCAGCGCCATCGAGTTACTTTCGTGTAAACGTCAGGGCGTTTTCATTGACACCTGCTTGAGCCAGGTGAAGCCAACCGCAAAATCTAAAACCGTTTCGACGGTTTTAGGTTCAGCTGAAAATCGTTGAAGCGAGTTGCTCGCCGCTCTTGTTTTCGCACCCGGCTGAAAACGCGTGTCAATGAGAACAGCGGAACGGTAAGTCATAGCCGCGTCGCGAGCGATAGAAGACCTCGAGCTGCGAGTCTGGCGCAAATGCCGAGAGTATTGGCGTCGCGAATCTCATTCTCCGCAATCATCCGGCGAATTTGTTCGGTGGCGAATCCGCGGCAATCGAGAATCGATTCGCCTTCCTCGCGGGCCGGGCCCTCTGGGCAAAGCTGAACGGGACGAGCCAGGAAGAAATAACCGCGCTCATCGGTAAACCCCGGGGAAGAAAAGTAATAGCCTAACGAAATAAGGTTGCCTTCCGGGGTCAACTCGTACCCTGTTTCTTCGCGAACTTCACGGAGAGCTGTCTGCCTGATTTTATTTTCGTCTGCATCGTGGTCGTCGATCTGACCTGATGGCATTTCCCAAATTGCCTGTTCAATCGGGATCCGTTCCTGCCGAATAAGGATGATTTTCCCATCGCGCATCATTGGTGCGATCACGACCGCGGGTTTGCGATGCACAATCGTCCAGGACCTGGGATCTGGATGGCCCGGTGTTTGCACACGATCCGTCACCACTTCGAGGTTTCGATCGCCGAAGTGCCGCTCGCTTGAGATCGTTTTCCAGTTACCGCCTTCCATCCTGCAATTCTAGTGGCCGCCGTCTTCAGGGCAAACTGTAGCCGTTGCTCTGTGGGCGCCGGTGATGGACGATATAAACTGATGTGGCGCTTCCCGCACGGAAGCGGCTGCAATCTGTCCGCGCCCTTGCACAGCGTTTCACGCTTCTGGCAAGTCCATTGGGAACAGCGGACGCTACAGCCAACTCGGGTCACCCGACGCTTGCGGTTCGGGTGACGGTGATGGAAACGTATTTTGCGTCCTGTAAAGCGAACTTCCGTAGTTCGATCGTTACCTTTTGAATTGGAAAACTCTTCAGCAAATGGGTTGCGAGCCGATCCGCCAGTGTCTCAATGAGGTTCACGGCTTGTTCACGCGCGAAACGCTTTGTCTCCTCGGCCACAGCTGAATAGTTGACTGCTTTGTCGATATTATCGGCCAAATCCCGCGCGTGTTCGTAAGGCCAAAACGAAATCGAAACGGTCAACCGCTGTAAACCTTTGCGCTCGTGTTCCAACACGCCGATGACGGTAAAAACTTCGAGCTGCTCGATGCGGACTTCGTCCCCAAGCGGATACAATTCATTTGGCACGCCGGAATTCTAACCTCGAAACCGGATCCGCCAATCACGTCTGACAATTCAATCCGGCGAAGCTATTCGCGTGATTCACTGGCTTCGGTAAATTTGGCGTGAATGAAAACCGTCTGGCGCGTATTTGCTTATTTGAAGCGGTATCCCGGGTTGGCTGCGGGGACGCTCGCGTGCGCGATTCTGGGCACGTTAATGGTGATCGTGTTTCCGAGTGTGACCAAATGGATCATCGACGACGTGGTGCGCGCGAATCGACCCGACAAATTGCTGCCGCTCATTTTGGTCGCCACAGTGGCTTTTCTGATTCAGCACCTGTTCAATTCGCTCCGGATCCTTCTGAACAACACATTCGAGCAGAAAGTCATTTTCGATCTGCGCAGCGATCTGTATTCGCACATCCAACTGCTGCCGTTACGCTGGTTCGATAATCGCGCCACTGGCGACCTGATGACGCGCGTGATCGAAGACGTGAATTCGGTCGAACGCGTGTTGATTGACGGAATCGAGCAAGGCGTGGTCGCGGTTTTACAAATTGTCATTGTCATGGCGGTGATGTTTTACTTGAACCCAATTCTTGCGTCGCTGGCCTTGGTACCATTGCCGCTGCTGGTCGCCGGAGCCCTCGGTTACACGCTAACTGCGCACCGCAGGTATCGATTACAGCGGCGCGCTGCGTCGAATATCAACGCGTTGTTGCACGATAATCTTGCCGGGATTCGTCAGATCAAAAGTTTCGCGCGCGAGCACGAGGAACACGCGCGTTTCAATGGCGCCAGCGATCAACTTCGGCACGCTACGCTGGTGGTGATGCGGACGTGGGCAATTTATTCACCGTCGATGTCGATGTTTGAAGCAATCGGCGCATTGCTCGTACTGGGATTCGGCAGTCACGCCGTTTTGACTGGCAGCTTACAGATCGGCGATCTTGTCGCGATCCTGATGCTCACAGCATTTCTTTACGATCCGATCAGCCGGCTGCATCAGCTGAACCAATTGGTGCAGGCCGGCCGCGCGGCGGGCGAACGTGTCTTCGAGATTTTGGATGAAGAGGTAGAACCCGGCTTTGAAGTGCGGCGACATGTCGCCGGTTTGAATGTGCAGACATCTCTGCGCAGTCCAAATGAACGCATCGTCGGCGACATTCGGTACGAAGACGTCAGCTTCAGTTACGCGGAAGGATTGCCGGCGCTAAGGCACATTTCATTTCACGCGCTACCGGGCACGACGACTGCGCTGGTCGGCGCGACGGGCGCGGGGAAATCCACCCTGGTGAATTTACTGGTCCGGTTCTACGAGTTTGATGCCGGCCAGATTTATGTCGATGACAAACCCATTCGTGACTACAGCCTGCGCTCATTGCGCGAAGCAATCGGGGTCGTGACGCAGGAAAGTTTCCTCTTTAATGGATCGATTCGCGAAAACCTTTTGATGGGAAAACCAACCGCCACTGACCCGGAATTATGGCGCGCGGTGGATGCTGCGAACGCGCGACAGTTTATCGAGCGTTTGCCGCACGGACTGGAGAGCATCGTCGGCGAGCGTGGCGTCAAATTGAGTGTGGGCGAGAAGCAGCGGCTCTCAATTGCGCGGGCGCTACTTAAGGATCCACCGATTTTGATTCTTGATGAAGCGACTGCCAGTGTCGACACGACGACCGAACGATTAATTCAGGAAGCGCTCGAACATTTGATGGCGAATCGAACGTCGATTGTGATTGCGCACCGGCTTTCGACGATCGTGCACGCGGACCAAATTCTTGTGCTTGATCACGGCCGAGTCATCGAGCGCGGCACACACGATGAATTACTCGCGCTCGATCGGAAATACGCGCAGCTATGCCGGCAGAGTTTGTTGGAGTCGTCACCTCAGCGGGAAGCAGAACCGCAGGAGGAAATTCTCACACCTGACCTTGCGGAACCCGAAGAGCAGCGATTGCCGGTCTAAATGTGACGTAAAATCCGGCCGGTCGACCTCAGTTACGACAGATCGCGCAGTAAGAGATCCTGGTATTTTCGTTCCAGTTCGCTGTAGCGCTGCTGACTTTCTGCGAGCGCGCGGCGTTCTTCCTGTAGCGTCTGTTCGAGATCGCGAATTCGTTCCTGCAGACGGATGGACATCTTCGCAACGCCTGGTCCGACCGGATCGCCGAGTTGGATTTGAAATTGGTTTTCGTCGGCTTCTGGCTGGGCTGTTTCCCATAGGTCGGGCATTTCGCGGATTTTTCGGCGAATACCGTCGCACGTGTTGATCACGATCGTTTCGCCGTCTATTTCGCCAAGCCGAACAAACTCCCGCAACGCACCGAGCGTGGTCGGTCCGTAATAATGTTCACTAGTCAGCTCGACGAGCCAGTCCATGCCGAGTTGCGGAAGCATCGGTGCTTTAATCCAACTCTGCCCGTCGCTCGACAGGGTATCATGCGGCGCGACCTGCGCCGCAGCAGCCCAACGCGTGATCTGTTCGAACTGCACCGGGCCGAAGGTGCTACCGCCCTCGTGTTTGCGAAGAAACCATTTTTGGTTCACCGGGCTTTGGCTGTTCGTTAGGGCGACGGCGAGGCGGAAGCGGCAGGTGACGTCGTCGGGATAGTGATCGTTTGGCCGGCCTGTAATTTACGGCCGTCTTCAATGTTGTTGGTTTTTTGTAACTCGTCCACGGTCACCTTGTACATCTTCGCGATGGAAGTGAGCGTTTCTCCGCGGGCAACAGTGTGTGTGTTGCCTGCGACAGCGGAATGCGGTGCAGATGCGGCGGGACCCGCCGCGATTGCTGGAACTGGCGAAGCTTCTCCGATCATTACACCTGGCCGGGAATGCGAGAGTTGTTGCTCCAGTTTGAGAATCTCCTGCGAAAGCGCATCGATTTTGGCGTTCTGTTCGTCAATCTTTTTTGCTAAAGCTTCGAGCTGCGTGGATCCAGCCACCGCTTTTTTTTCGTGCGGGGCGGGGCTCTCCGCAAAAGCAACGCAAAGCGCGAAAGAGCTCATTGCGCAGAGTATGCCGAATACCTTCATCGCAGGGAAATTTTGCCACCGGCACATTTGTCTGACAAGCGGGTTCGCCCGATGAGGGATTGTTTTTTCAAACTGTTACTGGATGCAGTGTAACCAATTAAAGAATCCACCGGGACGGCCCCCTTGCGTTTCGAGCTTTTGCTCGTACGTTTTTTCATGCCTGAGCGCATTCAAAAGCCGGTGGAACCGGCTCCGTGGGGACCAAAACAGGGCGATGGCGGTGGCCCGCGTTCGCCGGACGTTTCGCGACCGGATACAAAGGATCTCTTAAAAAAAATGCGCAAGGTCGATCCCAACCAATCCAAGCGCTATCGGCAGCGCACCGGTCAGTAATGGACCGTTCACAGTTGGGATTCGACCAGAACTTTTCTGGTGCAGCGGACGACTTTCTTTCGCTACTGCGACGCAAAGGTTTGCTCAGCCCGGCTGCCAGCGGTTCGACGCCGCAAAACCATATGCAACAACAGATGTGGCAACCAACCGAAGCGACAACGATCCTTGCATTTAAATTTTCCGCCGGTGTTCTGGTGGCGGGAGATCGTCGTGCGACCGCAGGTAACACTGTGGTCTACGACCGTGCGGATAAGGTTTTGGAGATTGATCAGCATTCGATAATGGCCATCGCGGGTGTCCCTGCCACCGCGTGGGAGATGGCGCGCGTGCTCGAGCATTCACTCCAATATTTTCGGCGAACTCAGCTTCAGGAGATGAGTGTCGACGGCAAAGTGCGAGCGCTCTCGAAGTTGTTACGCGACAATTTCGGGTTCGTCATGCAAGGCGTCGGTGTTGTAGTCCCGATCTTTGCCACTTACGACGGAAATTCTAAGCCGGAAGCGCGCCTCTATTTTTACGATGCTATGGGCGCACAATTTGAAGCGACTGATTACGCGGCAACAGGCTCCGGTTCGCCCGCCGTGCGCGGCATTCTTTATTATGAAAACACCTGGGGCGCGAAGCCGCTGCACAACCTGAGCGAACAGGAGGCAGTATCGCTGGCGCTCCGCGCTCTCGATACCGCTGCGGAATCCGACACGGCGACAGCAGGGGTGGATCGAAGCGGAAAGATTTACCCCGTGATCAAAATTGTGTCGAGTGAAGGCATCACCACTTTGCCCGAGCACAAAATCGCGGCCGTGTTCAAAGAACTGGTTGCATGAGGAACATCGGCTTTCAGTCTGTGCACACAGCGGAGTTGTTGTCCGCTCGACAGGAGGCAGCGGAGAATATCTCCGCTGTGCACACAGGCAAAATGCTCATCTTCCAGGGCTGATCATGATTGAAGAGCCATATCGTTGGGTTGAAGCAATCGCCAACCGGCGCGAGTACATCGAAGGCCAGCTCGCCCCTGGTAGTCCCATCGCGGCGCTGGGTTACCGGGAGGGCATTCTGTTCGTCACGCTTGGCCAGACGCGCCAGAAACTTTTTGAGATTTACGACCGGATCGCAATGGGAGCGATCGGGCATCCCGGTGATATCGAACGGTTGCGAATGGCCGCGATCGAGCTGGCGAGCACAGAAGGCTTTACCCGCTCGGCTGCGGATGTTTCACTGCGGCGGCTGGTCCATTATTCGCTGAGTCCCGTCATGAAAACCGCGTTCGAGCAGATCTATGGGCCGCCCTACCTGACGCGGATGCTTTTTGCGGAGGTGGGCGCGCGGCCGGAGGAAGATTTGTTCTTGCGAGTTGAGTATGACGGCGAGATCGCAAGCAACGGCGCGACCTACGCCCGAGCGCGGCAAGATTTTGCAGTGCTTAGCGGTACGCGCCAGTCGGTCGAGTTGATGGAAGCATTTCTCAAAGGTGAGCACAAACCGGATGCCAGTTTTGAAACGGCAGTAAACTCGGCGCTCGACGCATGGAGCGTGGGACACATGTTGTTGCAAGCTGGCGAGACAAAAGAGTTGCCCGCGCGAGATGCCATTGGGCAACATCGCCAGGAACAACTCGCGATTGCTGCAATAGAAGCTGCAGTGCTGGAGCGCGATGGCAGAAGGCCGATTCGTTATCGCGCGCTGACAGATAAGGAATTGCGCTCGATCATTTCTCAGTGATTAAATGATGAAGCGGATTTTTGTTACGGGGATCACAAATGAAACAAGCCTTCCGGAATGTGCTGGCGGTCGCAGGCTTGTTGTTGATGATTGCGTCGCTTGTCTGGATTTTGCTCCATCAAGAAAAGCGACCGGCGGTTTATAGACAATCGAAGGCTGCTCAACCACAGACCCCGAAACCATTTGCAGTAGTCGTTCTTGATCCAGGCCATGGTGGTCAAGATTCCGGCGCCATGTGTGGCGGCGTCATGGAAAAAGATCTAACCTTGGACGTAGCGCGCCGCGTCGACCACCTCCTGGACTCTCAGGGGATTGCCACATTGATGACCCGCCTCGGGGACAGCTATGTCTCACTGGCGGATCGCGCTGCATTCGGGAATCGGGTAAACGACAGCATTTTTATCAGCATTCATTTCAACGAGGACAACAAACCTGTCGCGAGCGGTGTTGAAACCTATTATGCTGCGCATCAGATCGGTTCCGGTTCTACTTTTGCTTTGTGGCTACCATTTTTCTCGCGGTCGCCGTCCAATGCCCCGAAGCCCGAAAGTCAAAGTCTCGCCAGTTTCATTCAGGAAGCGCTGGTGGCGCGGACCCGCTCGGTTGATCGCGGCACGCAAGCCAAGCAATTTTTTGTGATCGCAAATGTGACATCTCCTGCGGTGTTAATTGAGGGCGGCTTTATTACCAACAAGGACGAACTTTCGAAACTTGCGAGTGAGGATTATCGCGACCAATTAGCGGCAGCGGTTACCGACGGCATTCTGCGGTATCGCAACGTGGTGAGTCAGCGGGAATCCGGATTGGCAGCCACGGGTCAAAAGAGCGCTGAATAGGCAAACGGCTTCGACGTCGAATGACCATGAAAATCACAACCGCCGCGGTGATCTTTATGGGATCGATGATGCTGATGCGAGCGGATCAACTCGTTGAAAACGTGCAGCAGGCCTTGAAGGACGAGGGTTTCTACTACGGCGAAGTGAACGGCGACATGAATGCGAATCTCACGGCAGCGATTCGCCGTTATCAAATTCGCAACGGTCTGCAAGTCAGCGGTGAGCTCAATGATGAGACGTTGCGATCGCTCGGGATTAAATCTTCTGGGTCATCGCGAGCAATGACCAAGGCCGCGTCACCGACTCCTGCGGCCGGTGCTGTGCCAGGAGAATCCCCTTCCGACGAAACGCAAACCGCAACTCCAGCTCCTCCGGTTCAGCCTTTCAGTAATGCGCCACCAGGTCAGCAGGTTTTTCCCTCCACTCCCATCGGTCCGGCAAGCTCACCGGGAACGGTTTTTGCGGATACACCATTTCAGACCGCTCCTCCCGGCGTGCAACGAAATGTGATTGTCTCGGCGCAGATCGTCCTCGCCCGGCATGGATTATATCGTGAGCCAATTGATGGAATCTACGGACCTGCGATGGAACTCTCACTGCGCGCTTTTCAAGCGCAAATGAGATTACCGGTGACTGGGCGCCTGGACATGGAAACCCTCACCGCGCTACGCTTGTTGCCGGGCTCGCGCCAGCCGTTTTACAATCCTTACCGCCCGCGTATGCGGCCACCGCTTGGTCCGCCGCCTCGTGGTCAATGGGAACCGGATTAGGGTCGGTTAGGATTGTCGAAGCGCATCGACTGCAGTTCGGCGAAAACTGTGCCCACGAAAATTTGCGCCTGAATGCGCAGGATGAGCCGCTCGGAATCGTCTGACACCCAGATTGTAGCGCGACGAAATTTCTTGTGCGGCTCCAATTCGAGATGCTTTCCGACGCGTTTCAGGTGCAGATCAAGCTTGATCGCGTTGAAACTGCCGGCGTGCACGGAGATTTTCTCCCGCCCCACGACTTTGATAATGGCGAGGTAAGCGTTGCTGGCCGGGTAAACAGCCAGGCGATAAACGCTTCCTTGCTTGAGCGGCTGACTCCGCAGGTAAAGCGCAGCAGAGTGCAAATCGAATAAGTCAGGCATTGTGAAATCGCGCGTCTTTGTCTTGGCGCTGGAGCCTTCGCCCTCCGTGCGTGTTCGAGTCACACCACTGCTGGTGAAAGCGAGATGCGTAGTAATTTTTTTTGAGCGATAGGTCTCCGTTTGTTGCATTTCGATGGGAGCCAGTGTTCGAGAATTTGCAACGGCCCGTTGGGTGACATCCAGTTTCCACAACGCCCTGACGAAGCCCGTTGTGCGGCCTGTACCTTCGAGTTGAAATCTGTCGTTCGATGGCTTGGTGAAATGAATCTCACCGCTGGCCGCGGTCACTCCCGCCCATCCAAAGCGATAGGACGCGCGCAGAGGGCGCAACTCTGGAAAATTTCCCACCGGGTCTTTGCTGAGTGTGGCCTGCCAATCTGCAGCGACTAGACCGGTCGAGGACGCGAGCAGGATCGCAATGGCGCGTTTCATCGTTCGGAATGAGGTTCGAAACAACATTCTCTGGAGCTTCGCAGCTGCTCACAACCATCGGTGTGCCAGCAGACGATTTCATCCGTACAAAAAAATACACGCGAATTTGGCTCGCGTGTATCTTTGAATTCGAGCCGAACCTCAGGGTTTCGTTGCTCTTGCTGCCGCTGGAGTGACGGACGAACCTGCCGCAGGCTTCTTGGTCGAGGCTGTAGCGCGACCGGGTTTGTTTAGCGTGTCGATGATTTCGTTTGTGAAATCAACATTGTCTGGCGCGTACAGCACGACAGGAACTCCATTGATGCTCATCCCCGATTTATCCAGAACAAAATCGAGGCTCTTGGCTTTGACTTTCTCGATGACGACGTCGGTAATTTCTTTCACGATTCCTTCGCGCATTCGCATCAATTGTTCTTGCAACTGACGTTCCCTGGTCTGGCGAAAATCGCTAATCTCACGCTCCATGCTTTTGATGTTGGCGATTTTCTCATCGCGCTCCTTCGCCATGCCGGTTTTCTTGTCGGCGCTCAATGCGGGAGACTCAAGCTGCTTGTTTAAATTATTGATTTCGTCGAGCGCTTTTTTGTAAGCTTCGGCCCGGTCATCATATTCCTTTTTAGCAGCGTTTTTGGCTTCATTAATTTTTACCTCGGCGTCCTTGGTCTTGTTGTAATCCTTGAACGCACGCTGCATATCGACCGTTCCAATTTTGCCTGTGCCTTGTGCGAAAGCCGCGATAGGAGCGGCCAGGGTCAGCGCAAAGAGTAGTGACAGAGACTTTTTCATAGAAACAGAGGATATGGTGGACGAATCGCGTTAGACTGCAACCATATATATTCGTTCAAAATTGATAGCCGACGTTGAAGTTGAAATGGCCGCCGCCGTTATAGCCGTCGCGCATCACCGGATATCCATAGTCGAGGCGTAGTGGACCGATCGGCAGATCAAGCCGGAGTCCGATACCGATATCGGAAGCCATATTATTGAAGCCAAATGACCAGGGGTCGCTATTCACAAACCCCATGTCATAGAAAACTGCGCCCCGCGCTTTTTCGATAATCGGAAAAGTCCACTCAATCGTCGTGCGCGCCATTGATTTACCGCCTTTCGGCTCGCCGTTTTCATCTTTGGGCCCTACTTCGCGGAATGGGAAGCCTCGCAGGTTGTTCGAGCCGCCGAGGAAAAGCCGCTCGTAAATTGGCACGTCGGAGCCGGCACCCCATTGGCTCACCGTTGCGACTTCACCGTTGATGAGCAGGATCGTGTCCCAAGGCAGATGGAAATACTGCGATCCCTCCAAATCGAGTCCGTAAATCTGCGTGTCACCTCCAAGAAAGCCACCGGTAACAGCCGGCGAAAAGGTGATGCGTCGTCCCTTGCGCGTGAGCAAGGGATTATCGCGCGAATCATAGACGAGACTCCCAAACAGTTTGCTCTCGACGGTCGATCCGGCCTGTGACTGGATGAACTCCGAGGAGGCAGGGTTCACGTTAAAAATGTCGACGTCCTGCAGTGTGTATCCGACCGTGCCATACATGTAAGCATTGATTGGCTTGCGCATCTCAAACGTGAATCCGTAATTGCGCTGGTCATAGTCAGAGCTCAAATAATTCGCTTCCGTGAAAAACGCCGAGCCGGTAAGCGCAAGGCGCCGATCCAGGAAATACGGTTCTGTAATTGAAAGAATAAAATCTTTGCGTTCGGTGCCGTACTGCAGACGGAGGCGGAACTTCTGTCCGCCGCCAGTAAACGAAGGCCAATTAAACAGATCGAAATTGCCCTGGGTCAGTTCGGCAAACCCGACCAGTTTATCGACCGTGCTGAAGCCACCTCCAAAACTCAGTGAGCCGGTGCGTTTTTCCTGCACAAGAATCGTCAGATCTTTCCGACCAGGTATGTCTGTGTCTTCTGGATAAGTCTCGACTTTGGCAAAGTAACCCAGATTCTCGAGGCGCTTCTTCGTAGTATCTACACGAACCGTGTTGAAAACGTCTCCCGGAGCGACGAGCACCTCGCGACGGATGACCTTATCCTTAGTGCGGGTGTTGCCCTGAATATCTATCCGGTTCACAAACGAGCGGGTACCCTCTTCGACGGTGTAGTGCACGTCTATGAGAGCTGGGCCGGCCGGCGTGCCCTCGGGTGTAATCACGAGATCGACGTAGCCTCCGCTACCGTATGCATCCGCAACGGCCTTCGCGTCGTCGCGCAGCTGTTTCGGTGAATATACGCTGCCTTCTTTCATTTTTAAGAAGGCCCGAATTCTTGGTTCGCTGCTGTGCTCGTAGCCGGTAATTGTGAGCTTGCGGACGTGATATTGCGGCCCCTCCACAATCACGACCGTGATAATCATCGGGCCTTTCGGAGTGCGGTCTTTGCGCACCTCTTTTATCTCCACGTCGATGAACCCGTGGTTTTGGTAGTACTCGCGGATCTTGTCCATGTCCTGTTCCAACTGCACTTCATCAAGCCGACCGGTCTTATCCATGAAATAGATGAGCGATCTGCCACGGGTTTTCATCTGTTTCCGCAATGTTGCAGCCTTAACATGCGCGTTGCCCTCAAACCGGACCTGGCTGATCGCGCCTCTGACGCCCTCGTTCACCGTGAAAACGACCCGCGCAGTGCCGCGTTTCTCATCGATGGGATCCACGCGAAATTCAATGCTGACGTCATTGAATCCGTGCCCCTGGTAAACTTCGATCATTTTCTCGCGTGATTCCTCGAGTGCCTGCTCATCAACCGCATGATTGAGCTGCACTTTGATCTCTTTGCGCAGCCTTTTCGGTTTGATCCGCTCGGCACCGGTGATTTCGATCTCACGTATAATCGCCCGCGTTTGGACGGCAACGATCACCTTAACGCCATCGCCTTCAGGTTGAGCGAAAATCCGGACGTTTCGAATGTAACCGGTCTTGTACAGTGTCTTGATATCCTCCTGCACGATGTCGTTCGAATACACCTGGCCAACTTTTGTGCGCATCTGCGCCAGAATGCGTTCTTTGCTAATCGTTGCGGGGCCCTTGTACTCCACCTCCAGCGAGTGGATGACGGGAGGTCCCGGAACTGATGGTGGCGCCTGCGCCCGGAGCATTACGGCCGTAAAGAGCGTACAAAAGGAGGCGACCCAAATCGCAATCGGCGGGGGGCGCATCCATCCACAAAAACGTTGCATATGTCAGAAGCGCAGCCCCACGCAACCCAAACTGACGCAGGACAGGCGGCTATATCGGAAATAAGACCGCAATCGTCAAGGCGAGATTTTTCAGTGAACCCCCGGGGGTCCACTGTTTGTTGGCTCTGCACCTCACCGCGAAAGCGCCGACGCCATGCAGATTTATTCCGTTTTCTGATCCTCTCAATGAACCTTTCTCGTTAATTTAAGGGTTAATCCCTGCACGTCCGCGATCTCGGCTTCTTCGCCTTGTTGTATTGGGGCATCGCTAATCGCGTTCCAGTATTCGCCCTCGACGAAGATCCTGCCGTTGCGCGAATCAATGGGAGTCAACGTCGTCACAGTCTTTCCGATAAGCGTTTCTTTTCCCACCTTCACTGGCAGCATTTGCGCACGCAGTCCTTTCCCGATTATGAAAATAAAAAATGCGGCGGTGACGAGTGTCGCAGGAATAATGAAACTCAACGACAAACGGAAGAGTGGATCTGCCCGGTCAAAGAGCATGAGCGACCCGATAAGAAATGCAATGATTCCGCCGACGGTGAGCACACCGTGTGTGGGCGTGTACACATCGAATATGAAGAGCGCCAGTGCGAGCGCGATCAGTACCAATCCAGCCACGTTGACCGGCAGAATTGCCGCCAGATAAAGCGCCAGAATCAACGCAATCGCTCCAACTACGCCGGGAAGAATTGCTCCCGGCGAACTCAGTTCGCCGATAATCCCGTAGATCGCGATCAACATCAGGATGAACATCACTTCCGGGCGCCAGAGTTTTTGAAACACGCGCTCAGCCGGCGACATTTTTATTTCGGTTAGTTGCGCGCCGGCGGTATTGAGCGGTTTGCCGTCCACGATGCGGCCATTCAATTTTTGCAGTAAATCAGGCAGATCGGTCGCGATCAAATCAACGACTTTCAATTCCAAAGCTTTTTCCGCAGTGATTGAAGCGCTCTCTTTCACCGCGGACTTGGCCCATTCAACATTGCGCTGGCGCTTGCCTGCGATCGTCTCCATGTAGCTGATGGAAAAGTTCTCCAGCTTCTGCTTCATCGTTTCGTCTGGTTTTTCTTCGCTGCTGCCGCCAAAACCGCCGATGGAAACCGGATGCGCTGCCCCGATCGTAGTGGCCGGCGCCATTGCCGCGACATTGGCCGCCAGCGTGATGAAACACCCTGCACTGGTTGCAGTCGCGCCGGTGGGCGCCACATAAATGACGACAGGAACTGGTGAGCCGAGGAAGCTTTGCACAATTTTCTGTGTCGAATCGAGCAGACCGCCCGGTGTGTTGAGCTGAATCACCAGGCATTGGACATTTTGCGTCTTTGCTTCTTCGATACTTCGGGAAATGTAACTCGCTGTGGCAGGCCCGATCGCACCGTCGACCTTGATCAAACCAACTTTTTCCGCGGCGAGAATTTCCGGCGCCAATGCACAGGCGAGCCAGAGGAGCAGCGTAACAATCCAAATCGAGGGGCGACTTTCGCGAGCTCGCGCATAGCGCGCGCAAGCTTGCGCTCGGCGTCGCTGAGCTCGGCCCTCCATCGTAAGCTCAAGCTCCTCTCATCGGGTGAAGTTTAGTCGCCAAGGCTTCCACCCTTGGCTTCACGATGTTCTCATAGTCGCTGTATCTCATTTTTATCGCGTCAGTGTGTGTGCCAGCTTCGAACACAATGTAGTCCTGCTCGGCAAGATGCTTGTCGACGTAAGTGGACAAACCGTAAAGGTTCCCAAACGGCGGCATCGCTCCGATCACGGAGTCTGGAAACAGAGATTTGAAGTCGTTTTCCTTGGCAAGAGCAACAGGTTTTCCGATCGCGTTCTCGACTTTCTCCAGATCAATGTGGTGATCCGCTGATAAGACCACCATCAAATATTGATCGCCAGATTTCAGCATCACAACTTTCGCCTGACGCCGGCCTTTGACGTGCTCAGCTTGAGC
>JBLMXH010000016.1:0-3017 GCA_050257685.1 Nitrospirota bacterium | reverse complement strand
CCATCGGTCAGGAAAATGACGACAAAGGGGCGATCGCTCTTGTCCTGTCGGACTTTGAGAGCGCTTTGCAGCGCGTCGGCAATTGCGGTGCCGCCAATTGGCTTAAAGTCGTCGATGATACCGTTCGCGCGTTTGCGATGGTCGGCGTCCGCTGGCACCAGCTCGTGGAAAAGCGGCTCAGCTTCCGTCGAGAACCGGACGATCTCGAAACGATCGTCGGCATTGAGATTTTCCGCACAGAACCGCAACGCTTTTTGTGCCTGTTGCAGTTTGGCGCCGGCCATTGAGCCGGATGTGTCCACGACGAAGACGACGTCTTTGGCTGCCGGCTTTGTTTCGCTGGTAATGGTCGGCGCAGCCAGGAGCAGAAAATAGCCGTCATTACTGTCTGGTTTATAAGTGATTAGCTTTAGGCCGACATCACGTGTGTCCGAGCTGTAAACGAGCTGAAAATCCGTGTTCGGCTTTTCGTCTTTGCTTTCATACCCAATGACAGCGCGGTTCGGGCCATCACGTTTGATCTCAACTTTGTGGCTGGGCGAATAGATTGAGGCCAGGGGCTCCGCGCTTTTGAGCTCAATTTTCACGCTCAGGTTTTTGATCGGCCGGGAAGAGAATTTCTCAGTGCTCAGCGGGTAGAGATAAGTGACCGTCCCGGCGTCGGAGCGAAGCAGTTCTGTATACGAAATTTTGATTGGCTTGCGGCTGCGCGGTTCGATCGGAAAGATGCGAACCTTGAAAAGATCGCGCCCAGCGTACTCGAGCAGCGCCGGGTCCCGCATTTTCCGCACAATGTCTTCGTAAATGCCACGTGCCTTGTCAGCCGGGAGCAACTCGGCGTCGACGATCTTGCCGCCGATTTCCATGCTGAATTTGTCGATGTGCGCCCCTTTCGGGACTGGAAACATGTAAAAACCTTCCAGGCGTTGGTCGTTAGGATTGTAGAACTCCTGGTCGATTGATGTAATGGCGACCTGCCCATCAATTTTGACGTTGACCTGATGACTGGTGACTTCGAGCGGGGCAAACGGGAAATGACCCGGCGGAATGTAGATCGGATGTTCGACCACAATAAAACCATCTCCGCGGGATTGTGAGATGCCTCCGAGGAGGAAGAGCCCGATTACCAGCGCCAATTTTTTCTTCATGGAGCATTAGTCGGGAACTCCGCAAAAATGCTCCCGACATGCCAACAGGAGGCGTTCAACGATTCGAGGGGACGTACTATTTTTGATCAGAAGTCCAGGCACGACAGTCAGACATCGCTAAGATGCTCCGTTCGCGAGGAGTTGTGATCGATCAGAACCTTCCCAGCACAGCCCCACCGCCAATAGTGGCGGATGTGACAGCGTCGGTATCGGAGGCTCAAATCATCTCCCAATGTCGCGCTGGAAATACAGCGGCATGGGATTCTCTTTTCGATAAATATTACGCAACGGTCGCCCGGTTTGTGTTTCAGCTCTCCGGCGATTTCAGCCACGAAGACACGGAAGAAATTTGCCAGGAAACATTTTTATCGGTGGTCAGAAATCTATCGTCATTTCAGGGTCGCAGCTCATTTCAAACGTGGTTGCTGCGGATCGCGGCGAACAAGGCCATGGACTACTGGGAAAAAACGCGCGCTGCGAAGCGAGGTGGAAACACAGTGCACGTCTCAATCGATGCAGGCCGAACCGACGGCGACCCGCCTATTGATCCGCCGTCTCAAAACCCCGGGCCCGATGCCTTATTACAGATTGCCGAGACCAGCCGGCTCGTGAGGAACAGCCTTGATCGTCTCGGCGAACCGTGCCGGGAAATCATCGAACTGCGGTACTTCGGTGAGTTAAGTTACGACGAAATAGCGGCAGCACTGCGTTTGAACCCGAAAACCGTCAGCTCACGTTTAAGCAAATGCCTGGATCGTTTACTTGGTATCGCGAAAGAAATTTTTCCATCGGACCATCGTTTGCCGTCTAATTAGTAGAATCATGCCGTCAGAACCAAAGAAACCGATCGAACAAATGCTCGAGGCGATGGCCAAAGCGCGTCGGGCAGAATTCGGTGACGACCCTAAGATGCCGAATCCCATGCGTGTGCGCCTGCATGAAGAGATCGCGCGAACCGGAGCCGCCCAGGACGAGGACGTCGAGCCACGAGCGTCATGGTTAACAATGTTCTGGCCACGAGTGACAGTGGCGGCGGCACTGGCCACGTTGATCGTGCTGGTCCCGGCGATTTGGTGGAACCAATCGCATCGGTTTGCTGCTTCAAACGACGTCGCGTTGCGTGATCACGCTGCTGCGGCAACCAATGGGCGAAACCGCGCCGTGATCGCGGACGAAGCGCTCGGGAAGGCTGCGGGGCTGAGTGCCAACAAACCAGGCGTAAACCTGCCTGATAACAGTCAAATCAAGATCGAGCCCGCTGCCAAGCCGGCCACTGAAGCGGGAGCGTTAGCTTCATCAAATCGGATAGCAGAAGGACGCAGCGCGACCGAGTTGCCGAGTCAAGAAACGAAAGGTTTTGTCGACAAGCAGATTGCCGCTGCGAAAATACAGGCGGCCCCTGCGGTTGCCCCCCCGGTCGGCGCGGATTCAAAGGCGAAATCGGACGAGATAGTGGCAGCCGCCCCGGCGATCGCTGAGCCTTCGTTAGGCGGCACCTTCAAAACTGGGCGACAATTCTCGCAGCGGCAGGCCATCCAATCTTTCCGGAACAACACGCAGGTGAGCCAGGCAGCGAATGTTTTGAACACATTTCAAGTTCAGCAACAGGGGAACGAAATTCGCGTGCTTGATGCTGACGGCTCGACGTACACAGGGAAAATCGAGCAATCAGCGAACAGTGCCGAGCTCGATTCGCGCATTACTGCACGACGCGATGTTAAGAAGCAGACAGAAAGGTACGCTGCCAAGTCTGCCGGGGAAGGCGAATCGGCCGGTCCCCAATCGTACTTCCGCGCGACCGGATACAACCTCAGCCTGAAAAAGAGGATCGTGTTCGAGGGCAATTACGAGTTACCGGTGTCGCAACAG
>JBLMXH010000015.1:0-25716 GCA_050257685.1 Nitrospirota bacterium | reverse complement strand
GGCGGCATCATTCAATTGGCTTCGGCGGCGTTTCCCGCGTGGGAATTACCGAGCTGGACGTTGCGAGTGCTAATTGTCTGTTTGCTGATGGGATTTCCGGTAGCGCTCATGCTTGCGTGGGCGTTCGACATTACCGCGGACGGTATTCGAATTACCCCGAACGGAGCCACATCGAAAACGCACGCTCGTCTTAACATGACCCTGCTCATCGCGGCCGGGCTGATTCTCTCCGCTGCTGCGGGATTTTTTCTGCTGCCTCGGGTCGCTGCGCATAAAATCGACAGGTCCATTGCAGTGTTACCTTTCCAAAACCTTAGCGATCAGAAGGAGAACGCCTACTTTGCCGACGGCATTCAGGATGATCTGCTCACGAACCTGTCGAAGATCGGCGATTTGAAGGTGATTTCGCGGACATCGGTGATGCCTTATCGCGCGGCGCAGTCTAGTGCTCGCGAAATTGGAAAAGCCCTTGGCGTCGGCACCATTCTGGAAGGGAGTGTTCGCCGGATCGGGAATCGAGTGCGCGTAAATGTGCAACTGATCAACGTCGCGAACGATGAGCACATCTGGGCGGAAGATTACGACCGGGAGCTTACAGACGTTTTTGCCATCCAAAGTGATCTCGCCCGAAAAATCGCCGGCGAGCTGCGTGCTAAATTGTCGCCCACGGAAAAGGCGCAAATTGAACGCAAGCCGACTGAGAACAGCGCAGCGTATTTGGCTTTTGTAGAAGGGCACGACTTGCTTACGCGGCCCGATAGACTCCGGGCCGACACTGAAAAGGCTGAGCAATTGTTTGAAAAAGCGACCGGGCTCGATCCAAATTTTTCAAAAGCGTTCGCAGCATTAGCATGGGTCGAAGACTGGATGTATCACAGTTTCGATCCCACACCGGCACGCAAGGCAAAAGCGCACGCAATTGCTGAAGAAGCGCTTCGATTAGAACCGGACCTGCCCGAAGCGCATCTGGCGCTAGGCTTTTACCACTATTACTGCGAGCGCGATTACCAGCGCGCTTTGGAGGAGTTCGCCATCGCAAAGAAAAGTTTGCCGAACTCGGCCGACGTCTATCTCGCTATTGGAGCGATTCAACGTCGCCAGGGCAAATGGGCAGAATCCACAGCGAACATGGAGAAAGCGGCTTCGCTGAGCCCAAGGGATGCGTTTCTCCTGATGAACCTTGCTGACAATTATCGCACGCTTGATGATTTTGAAAAAGCCGACAGAACTTTTGATCGCGCAATCGAAGCTGCGCCCAACTCGGTCAGTACGCGCATAGGCAAGGCGATGCTTGCGGTCGACTTAAAAGGCGATCTGTCCGAGATCGACAAACAATTGGTGCACATCCAGCCAGGCGCTGGTGCTGATTCTGAGACTATGACCGGCCGAGCGTATCTTTTGACGCTGCAACGAAAATTTCACGAAGCTGTGACCGTTTTAAAACAGTTGCCCGGCAACGCTCGCACCGACGAGAAACCGAAGGAGTATCTTGAGGGCGCTCTTTACACGTTTGTGAATGACAAAGACCATGCACATTCGGCATTTCAACGCGCTCGTTCGATCCTGGAAAAAGCCATACAGGAAGGGTCCGATGATGCGTCGCGTCACATGACGCTCGCGTTGGTACTTGCGGGCCTTGGCGAAAAGGATGCCGCTATCGCCGAAGGCAAACTCGCCGTCGCGCTTCTTCCTGAATCTCAGGATGCGTTGGACGGGCCAAAAATGACGCTCGCGCTGGCGCAAATTTACGCCTGGACGGGCGAAAACGACGCAGCTTTTGAGCTTCTTGAACGCTCGTTGACTACTCCAGCCGGGGTCACGGTCTCTTCACTGAAACTGAATCCGGTTTGGGATCCGCTGCGAGCCGATGCACGTTTTCAGGCCTTGATCGACGTTGCGCAAAATCCTGAAGTGAAGTTGTCGATGAATTGCAAGCAACCGGCGATTCACTGATTCGACGGCGAAATCGACTGCTCAAAGTGAATGTCGCGCCTCGATTTGTGTCTATATTCAAGGCTGCACTATAGTTGCGGCGAACCAAAACTCGTATGACCGGCTTCTTCGAGGAGGTAAAACGGCGCAAAGTTTACAGGGTGGCGGCCGCCTACATCATTGCTGCCGGCGGCATCATCCAACTCGCCTCGGCGACATTTCCAGCATGGGAGTTGCCAAATTGGTCGCTGCGTCTGGTGATTCTGCTGCTGCTCGTCGGATTTCCAATTGCGCTGATTCTTGCGTGGGCATTCGATATTACCGCGCAAGGCATTCGAGCTACACCTGAAATAACTGCGCCCCGAACCCGTCGTCGCCGGAACATGATCATGCTGATCGCCACCGGCGTCGTCGTTTCCGCGGCTACAGGCTTCTTCCTGTTGCCTCGTGTCGCCGCGCATAAAGTGGACAAGTCGATCGCCGTGCTCCCGTTTGAAAATTTAAGTGACGATCAAGACAACGCCTATTTTGCCGACGGTATTCAGGATGACGTGCTCACGAATTTATCCAAGATCGGCGATCTGAAGGTGATTTCGCGCACTTCGGTGATGCAGTATCGAGGCCGGCCCTCCAACGTTCGGGATATCGGCAAGGCGCTTGGTGTTTCCAATATTCTAGAGGGGAGCGTGCGGCGATCAGGAAACCGAGTGCGCGTGAACGTGCAATTGATCGATGCGAATACCGACGAGCACGTGTGGGCCAATGATTACGATCGCGATGTGACTGACGTTTTCGCAATCCAGAGCGATCTCGCACGCGAAATAGCCAATGCGCTACAGGCGAAGCTGTCTCCCGCGGAGAAGTCGCAAATGACGCGAAAGCCGACCGAAAACGGTGAGGCGTACCTTGCCTTTGTGCAAGCGCATGATCTCTCCTGCGCCGTTGAAGACTTGACCAAGTTGAAACAGAGCGAGCAGCTTTATCAGCGGGCCATCGAGCTGGATCCAAACTTCGCTCTCGCCCTGGCACGTTATTCGCAACTGGAAAGCTGGATGCTGCGTACACACGACGCTTCATCGGAACACCGGGGACAAGCGCGCGCTCTCGCGGAGCGTGCTTTGCAACTGCAGCCTGATCTCCCCGAGGCCCATCTGGCACTGGGGTTCTCGTACTACTATGGCGACAACAATTATGAAGCTGCGCTAAAGGAGTTTGAAATTGCACAGCGAGCATTGCCTAACGAATCCGAAGTTTATCTGGCTATTGGAGCCATCCAGCGCAGGCAGGGAAAATGGGCCGAGTCTACCGCAAATCTTGAGAAAGCAGCCGGTTTGAATCCGAAAGACACCTGGCCGCTGCAAAATCTCGTTATGAATTATCAGATGCTCCGAAACTTCGATGCCGCTAATAAAACGGTCGATCGCGCTCTCCAAATCAATCCTCAAGCGGTCGGACTCTGGGAGATCAAAGCCAAACTTGCCTTGAGTGAGAAGGGTGATTTCGGCGTGTACGAGCAAGCGCTGGAGAAAGTGAAATCATTTCCGATGAGCGACGAAGAGCGGCTGAAGATTCTCGGCGGGGAAGCCAATCTTCTCCTGTTACAACGTAAGTACCAGCAGGTCGTGCAGCTAAGTCAACGATCGACAGACGATTTATTTGCAACGGTCCCGGGTTCCCTTGCTTTCAAGTATTCCTCCATCGGTATTGCTCAAAAAGGTTTGGGGGATGAAGCAGCGGCGCGGGCTGCCTTCCTCAAAGCGAAAGACATCCTGGAAGAGCAACTGAAACAAAAACCGGACGACGCGGATTTACATGTTCAACTGGCGGAAACGCTGGCGTGGCTTGGTGAAAAGGATGCTGCAATCGCCGAAGCACAAAGAGCTATGGATTTGCGGCCGGAAAGTAAAGATGCATTCGAAGGTCCGCCGGTTACGGAGCAGGCTGCGCAGGTCTATGCCATCCTCGGCGACAACGCTCGAGCAGTCGAGTTGTTGGACGGATTATTGAGTCGCCCCAGCGACGTGACGTTACAGACGCTGAAGATCAACCCGGCATGGGACCCGCTTCGGAACGATCCGGGGTTTCAGGCGCTGTTCGCCAGATACGCGGGCAAAGCCTGACGGCACTTAGTCGTGCGATTTCGCTACGCTTCTACCGCGCGATTCTTTTGTCGATCGCTATTCGTCCTGCCGGTAGCACTTGCTGTTTCGGTTCAGGCAGAGTGGAAAATCTTTTCAAGCGAATCCGAACCTGGCCGCGGAGGAATTGAGCATCGACATGTGATTGTGGAAGACACTGCCGCCGGACAGCGTGCAGCTATGGATGTTGCAGTTTTCTTCGCCAAATCGACTGCTTTGCGTGTGATCGACAATCCCGAGGGCAAAAGCCTCGCTACGGTGATGAAACAACAAAGATATGCGTGCGGTGTGAACGGCGGTTATTTCGACACGGAATTCAAGCCGATCGGGTTGCGAATTGCTGATGGGACAACCTTTTCGCCCTTACGCCGGGCCGGTCTCATCACCGGAATCTTACTACAATCGGACCGGGCCATCGACGTCGTCCGTGTCGGTGAATTTTCTCGCACCAAGAAAATCGTCACCGCGATTCAATCCGGACCATTTCTCGTCGAAGGAAACAAGCGCATTCGCGGTCTGAACGATTCACAGCTGGCACGGCGAACTTTTGCCGGAGCAGCCACCGGCGATCGCGCTTTCCTGGGTGTTTGTTCCGATGTTTCGCTTGGACAATTGGCAGACATTCTCGCCACCGCGCCGATGCTTGGGGATTCAAAGATCCGCCGCGCGATGAACCTCGACGGTGGTTCCTCCAGCGCATTCTGGTTCGCACGGGAGGACGGGAGTGCGTTCTCAATCTCAGGGCGAAAACCGGTGCGGGATTTTGTAACTGTCCTGCCAAAATAAGACTGGCTTGTCATCCTGAGCAAAGCGAAGAATCTCTGATCCATTCATCCGAATACTATCAAACAAGGTCCAGAGATGTTTCGCTTCGCTTAACATGACAGGTACTGTTTAGAGCTGTGAGAATCTTTGGCGGATTTAGATCGGGCAACGAATTCTTCTACGGCGAATTGCTCGGCGACGAAGTGCACCGGCTGTCACAGCCGTACTGGATTCAAGTTCAACCGACAGGCGAAGTGCTGCCGCTCGGAAGTTTGCAAATCGACGTCCCGGTCGCCCCATCGAAATTGATCGCAGTCGGATTGAATTACGCGGATCACATAGCCGAAATGAAGCGCACTGAAATCGGTGCGCCATTGATTTGGTTCAAGGCGCCGAGCTCGCTGCTGCCACATAATGGTGTGATCGAAATCGCATTTCCCGAGCACAAGACTGATTTTGAAACCGAACTCGCGGTCGTGATCGGCTCGCGCATCAAAAATGTTGGCGCGGACGATGCACTCGATCATGTTTTTGGTTACACGATCGGGCTTGATATCACCGATCGCGATTTGCAAAAACAGGAGAAACAATTTGGTCGGTGCAAATCCTTCGACTCGTATACACCGGTAGGACCTTTCGTCTATAACGATGTCGATGTGCGCGATGCCTCGATAACATTGTGGCAGAACGGCGAAGTGCGCCAGAGCACGCGCACGAGCCGAATGATTCATTCAGTTGCGCAGATCATTTCATTCGTTAGTCAATCGCTCACACTTTTCGCGGGCGATGTAATTCTAACTGGAACACCCGCCGGCGTGGGACCTATTCAAGCGGGAGATGAATTGGAAGCAGAAATCGATGATTGGCCACGCTTGCGCAACACGGTCCGGATTGCGCAAGATTTCCGTCCCGAAAGGCTGAAAAGTTCTTAGGAACACAATTTCAAATACTTGCTTACGACCTTGCAGTATAGATATTTCGAAATATAGATGCGCCTCTGGCGCAAAAAGTATCGCGCAAAAAAATGAAAAGTTTTGCTGGACTCCCGAACAAGTCCTCTGCGATAAGGAAAAACCTGCACCGAAATCGAACCGGTCATCAAACTCGTGCTTCAACTATGAAAACACTAATCACTACCTGTCTCTGTTCACTCGCGTTCGCGTTGGTTTCGCTTGGACAAGCTCCGCCTGCCGCACAACAAGCGCCACCGGCAACGGGAGGTACCAGTCCGGGTGCTCAGGCACCAACGAATCCTGCTGCCGCAGCGCAGCAGCCGGCTGCGCCGGGACAGCAAGCTCCCGCGACGAACTTGCCGCCGGGGCAGCAACCGCCCCCGCCGCCAGGAGAACCGGGAGCGCCAGGACAACCTCCAGCGGCAGGTCAACCTGGAGTGCCAGGCGCAGCGACCAGTCCCGCGGCAGCTGGTGCAACAAGTCCTGCTGCAGCCGCTGCTACGAGTCCGGCTCCAGCTGTTTCAGCCTCTCCAGAGCAGCCTGCTGGATTTCTTGCCGGCAACTGGCTAATCGACAAGTTTCACAAAGGCGGTCCCGTGATGTGGCCGATTCTGATCGTCTCCATCGTGGCGCTCACCGTTGTGCTTGAGCGATGCATTTGGTGGACTGGCCGCTGGTTCCGGCGGGATCCCAAACGCATTGAGAAAGTTTTTACCGCGATTGAAAATGGTGATACCGCAGAAGCGTCGAGGCTTTCACGCAGTTCGCGCGATCCGGTGCTGAGAATGCTGTGGAATGGTCTGAATCACCAACACAGTTCGCTTGAAGCGGCGCTGCAAGTTGCCGCAGGTATCGAAATCAAACGGGCCGGACGTTTTCTAGTGGTGATGGATACTCTTGTGACTCTCGCGCCGTTGCTAGGTCTGTTGGGCACGATCACCGGACTAATCCGTTCGTTCAGCTTCCTTGGAAACGAAGAGCTGGCCGTGCAAGCAGTGACCGGTGGTATCGCCGAAGCGCTCATCGCCACCGCCTGCGGTCTTGGCATTGCCATCTTCGCTTTGATTCCGTTTAACTTTTTCACATCTCGCGTGTCTAACTTAGAGTTCGAATTGCAAACGGCAGCCACGAATTTGGAAGTTATGCTTCAAGCTCAAACAGCAGAACGACACGTGGCGATCGAGAGGAGCACGCCCTCATCGGCAACACGCTCCTCCATCTAGGGATTAGGCATGCGGGTCGCGTCACCGATTCCACACAAGAAAGCGCGGATCGAGATCATCCCGTTGATCGACATCATGTTCTTTTTGCTCGCGAGTTTTATGATGGTGAGCCTGAGTCAGGTGCACATGAAAGGAATCAAGGTGAATCTGCCGGCCGGTGTGTCGGGTGAGGTCCAGACGAAGCGCGAATACGTCAGCGTCTCAGTCGATAAGGATGGCCATTACTTCTTCGATAAGGACGAAGTGAAGGACGAGGAGTTGCTGAACCGTCTGAAAATGGCGCACCAATCCGCTCCTGACGCAAAGGTGTTTCTTCGAGGAGACAAGGATTCAGTCCATCTGAACGTTGCCCACGCGCTGGACTTGGTTCGCTCGGCCGGTTACTACAAAATTTCGTTCGAAATCAGGAGCGAATCGCTCAAGGGGGTTCCTGGGGCGCAGTAATTTTGCTATGGCGCAATCACCAGAACAAGCGGAAAGACAAGGCAGACCGCTTATTTACCGGCCCCCGCCTCGCTGGTATTTCTGGACGGCGCTTGGTGCTGCTCTAGGGATCCACTTGGCAGCCGTTGTGGCTTCTCAACGCCACGAAGCCCCGCCGGTAGATCTTCCGCCTCAACCGCCGCAAGTCGTGGAAGCGACGCTCGCTCCGCCTGAGTCGACTCCGCCTCCAGAAGATGTCCCCCTCGTAGAACCTCCTCCCCCGCCTGACGTCCCCGCCGAGTTTGTTGAAGAAAGAACACCGCCGCCCAGACAACAGACCGCGGCAAAATTCACCCCGGTTAAGAGCCCCGGACCGATGTCGATGTCGCGAGCGAAAGCCCTCGCCTTGTACGCGCCGCGACCGCAGTACCCATATGAGGCTCGTTCACGGCACGTCACCGGGAGTGGAGTGATCGTCTGCACAGTGGACTCAGGTAGCGGCAACGTCACCGGCTGTAGTGTTTCGTCAAGCACTGGGAGTTCTATCCTCGATAACGCCGCCACTAGCGCGTTCCGGCAGTGGCGATTTAGACCTGGAACCCTTTCAAGGGTTAACATTCCTATCACCTTCACCATGACGGGGGCTTCCTACTAGATATGAGATTGTCCTCGCCAGTTCCGAAGAAACGCGCACGGATCGAGATCATCCCATTGATCGATATCATGTTCTTTCTGCTCGCGAGTTTCATGATGGTGAGTCTGAGCCAGACTCACATGAAGGGGATTCGCGTCAATTTACCAGCTGCGGTCGGACCGCCTCCAAGTGGCGTAAAGGATTTTGTCTCGGTCAAAGTTTTGGAAGGAAACGCTGTGTTCTTCGACAATCAGTACGTACCGGATGATCAAGTACTGCCTCGATTGTTCCAGCTTCACCGGGCAAACAAGGACATCAAAATCTCAATCAGCGCCACGCCGATGGCGATGTATGGCGACGTGATTGGAGTTCTCGACAAAGTTCGATCAGTTGGCATCACGAAGGTTGGCTATCAGATCAGGGCAGCCGGCGGTGTCACTCAAACAGCACCAGCTCCGCCTTCTGGAGCTCCACCACCACCACCTCCCAGTCCTTAACTGCCCGGCTCGAGACCTCGAAGTTGATGGGCGAGCGCGCGAATCGCTTTGGCGCGATGGCTGATTGCGTTTTTCACTTGGGCGGGCAGTTCACCGAAGGTTTGCTCGAATCCATCAGGAAGGAAAATCGGATCGTAGCCGAATCCAGAACCGCCGTGAATTTGATTAGCGATTCTTCCCTCCACAATTCCTTCGAAGGTGCCGAGGAGATTGCCCTCGCGCGCGAGCGCCGCGATGCAGCGAAATCGAGCGCGACGCCGATGATCAGTGGCGCCAGCTCGCGCAAGCTCGCCGAGTAACTTATCGATTTTGTCTCTGTCCGTCGCATTCGCGCCAGCGTACCGCGCCGAATAAATTCCGGGCGCACCGCCGAGAGCGTCAACTTCCAGTCCCGAATCGTCCGCAATTACCAGACCTGGCAGTCTTCCAGATAGGGCGAGAGCTTTGAATTTTGCGTTTTCCTCGAACGATGTTCCACTCTCGGGGATCTCCGAAATTTCGGGATGCGCCAGGAGATCGCGCACCCTAAACTCGGGTCCGAGAATTTGCTGAATTTCGCGCGTCTTATGCGTGTTGCGCGTCGCGACTGTAAGTTCGATCACGTTTCAGTTGAATGTGGAAAGCGGCAGAGAAGAGTAAATTCTAGTTTCTTTTCCTGATTTCCTGGTTTCCTGATTAACTGTAATGAGCAGCGACCGCCGTAAACCATATCCTTTCGACCGAATCGAGCCGAAATGGCAGGCCATTTGGGACGAGCGTCAGCTTTTTCACGCGCTCAACCCCGACGAGGGAGGTTTCGATTGTGCGAAGCCAAAATTCTACGTGCTCGATATGTTTCCATACCCGAGTGGCGCCGGGCTGCACGTTGGCCATCCGGAAGGCTACACGGCAACTGACATCATTGCGCGTTACAAACGCATGCGCGGCTTCAACGTCTTGCACCCAATGGGCTGGGATGCGTTTGGCCTGCCCGCGGAGCAATACGCGATCAAAACGGGTCAGCATCCGGCAATCACCACGCGTGAAAACGTGGCAAAATTCAAGAGTCAGTTAAAGCGGATTGGTTTTTCGTATGATTGGCAACGCGAAGTCAACACAACCGACCCGACATATTACAAATGGACGCAGTGGATTTTCCTGCAGATCTACAACTCCTGGTTCAACCCGGACACCAACCGGGCCGAGCCGATATCCACCTATGGCGGAACCGATCCGGACAATGTTCGCCTCGCTTATGTCGCTGATGTCCCGGTGAACTGGTGTCCGGAGTTGGGCACAGTCCTGGCGAATGAGGAAGTTGTAGATGGAAAAAGCGAAGTTGGCGGCTTCCCGGTTGTGCGAAGGCCGATGCGGCAATGGATGTTGCGTATCACAGCGTATGCGGAGCGATTGCTCAATGAACTCGAGGGCTTGGATTGGCCGGAAGGAATCAAACTGCTCCAGCGTAACTGGATTGGCCGAAGCCAGGGAGCGGAGATCGATTTCACCATTGAGAATACGGATCAGCGGATTCGTGTTTTCACGACGCGACCTGACACGCTTTACGGCGGTACATTCCTGGTGCTCGCGCCGGAACATTCATTGGTCGATTTGATCGTAAGCGAGGAGCAGTGGCCAGCAGTGCGCGATTATCGCGAGCGCGCCGCGCGTAAAAGTGAACTCGAGCGTGCTGATCTATCGAAGGAAAAAACCGGTGTATTCACTGGCGCGTACGCCATTAATCCAGCCACCAACCAAAAGATCCCAATTTGGATCGCTGATTACGTGCTGCTTGGATACGGGACCGGCGCGATCGGCGGGGTGCCGGCTCACGATGAACGCGATCTGGAATTCGCGAACAAATTCGACTTGCCGACCGTCATCGTTGTTCAGCCAAAGGGGGATGAGCCGGCCTTTGGATTCACCGGCGAAGGTATCGCCATTAATTCGCCGATTATCAATGGCCTAACGAGCTCTGAAGCGAAATTGAAAATCACATCGTGGCTGGAAGAACGCGGACTTGGCAAACGAGCAATCAACTACAAACTGCGCGATTGGCTATTCTCGCGTCAACGATACTGGGGCGAGCCATTTCCAATTGTTTGGGCGAACGGGAAACATCGCGCTTTGCAGGAAGAAGAATTACCAGTCGTTCCGCCGGCGCTTGACGATTACAAACCGACCGGAACCGGAGAACCGCCGCTGGCAAAAGCAAAAGAGTGGATTCGTCACTCCGAGAAAGCGGTCCGCGAGACAAACACCATGCCGCAGTGGGCTGGCTCATGCTGGTATTATCTGCGGTTTTGCGATCCGCGTAACCACAAACGATTCGTTGGCGAGGAAGCGGAAAGTTACTGGATGGGCGGCGATAAACCCGGGGGCGTAGATTTGTACGTCGGAGGAACTGAACACGCGGTGTTACATCTGCTTTACGCGCGGTTCTGGCAGAAAGTGTTGTTCGATCTGGGTTACGTCTCGAAGCCGGAGCCGTTCCAGCGATTGGTAAATCAGGGAATCATCCTTGGCGAGGACAACCAAAAAATGTCGAAATCGCGCGGGAACATCGTCAACCCAGACGACGTGATCGATCAGCACGGCGCAGACGCTTTTCGTTGCTATGAAATGTTTATGGGACCGCTCGAGCAAATGAAACCCTGGAGCACCCGCGGCGTCGAAGGTGTCGCGCGCTTTCTTGCGCGCGTGTGGCGGCTGTTGATGACAGAAAACCAGGCAGGCGAGTGGATACTCTCGGAGAAGGTCAAAGAAGTCGAGGCGAATAAGCAGCAGCAAAAGTTACTGCATGCCACGATCAAGAAAGTGACAGACGACATCGAATCGTTCTCTTTTAACACGGCCATTTCGCAGATGATGATTTTCGTGAATGGGTTTACAAACGCCGAAACGATTCCGTTGAGTGCGATGCGGACGTTTCTCATCCTCCTCAATCCATTCGCTCCGCACATTTCGTCCGAGCTTTGGGAGACATTGAACACCAAATTTGGCGACTCGCGCACAGACATCACCCAACAATCCTGGCCGGGTTTCGACGAGCATTTGCTCATTGAAGACGAAGTTGAAATTGTCATTCAGATAAACGGCAAGATTCGTGACCGTGTGAAAATGCCGATTGCGGCTACCGATGAAGAACTGAAGGCAATCGCGCTGTCGAACCCGAAAATTCAAGAGCGAATCGCGGGGAAGGCGGTTCGTAACGTGATCGTCGTTCCAAAAAAGCTGGTCAATATCGTCGTCACCTGATTAGATGAACGATATGTGGAAGGAATTCAAGGAATTCGCCGTCAAAGGTAACGCCATTGATCTCGCTGTGGGCGTCATCATCGGCGCGGCCTTTGGAAGTATCGTCACCTCACTCGTGAAAGATATTCTCATGCCTCCAGTAAGCTTGCTTACCGGCGGCCTCGACTTTTCGAACAAATTCATTGTTCTAAAGCCGGGTGCGGATGGGGTGACTAATTTCTCTACACCGGCTGACGCATTGGCGCACAAGGCGGTCACGTGGAATTATGGCAACTTTATCACTTTTGTGATTAACTTCGTCATTGTCGCGTTCTGCATCTTCCTTGTAGTCAAAGCAGTCAACAAGATGAAGCGGCCCGCGCCAACTGCCGCCCCAGTGTCAAAAGATTGTCCGGCGTGTGCGATGACCATTCCGATTAAGGCAACACGCTGTCCTCATTGTACGACAGAACTCTCGCAAGCTGCCGCGCGTTAACACTCGATTGCGGGAGAGTCAGTCGCTCTGAAAACGGGCGGCGCCGGTACTCTCCTTGCCCTAGGGGATTTTCTCAAAAACTGTTTGCCCCGGGCTTTCTCTACTGCTATTGAAGGCGAAACGCTAATGTCTAGAAGCCTTAACCTAGCGTTCGCGGGAACTCTAGCCTGCTTTGTCGTAGGCTGCGCGACGCAATCAAAACCGACGCTCACCACTGGACGACGAATTCCACAGGTGCGCACCACTGCGTATACGGGTCATGAAGGAGGGAGCGGGGCTCACAATGCGATCGGCACCTATCTTTCCGGTCAGCAGGTATTGAGTGCCGCTTCTGATTGGTCTCGATACCCGCTGGGAACCCGTTTTCGCCTTGCGGACACGAACGAAGAGTACGTCATCGACGATTACGGCAACGCATTGGTCGGTACGGACACGATTGATCTTTACAAGCCCAATCGCGCGGAGGTGAGAAAATGGGGCGTCCGGCATGTCGACATAGATATTTTGCAATGGGGTTCAGAGGAAGAAAGTCTGAAAGTCCTCGCACCACGTTGCAAACACAATTGCGTGAAGAAGATGGTCGTAGCTTTGGAAAAGAAGAAAAGCAAAACCGTCGCGCAAAATACTTCCCGGCGCCCTGCAGTTTCAAACTAACGGCACGGCACAAGCAGAGGCTTACAAACAGCAGCGCATACGTGGCGCATTGCTTTTGATTTACGGCTGATCACGCTGCACTTTCCGGCCAATGAAAATCTTTGTCGTTGGCGGCGCCGGCTATATCGGGAGCGTTTGCTCCGAGCTCTTGCTGAATGAAGGGCATGAAGTTGCCATTTTCGATAATCTGAGCGAAGGCCATCGAGGCGCCGTTGATTCCCGAACGCATTTCATTGAAGGCGAACTTGCGGATCGCCACCAGATCCAAACTGCCCTTTCTACTCATCGCCCGGACGCAGTGATGCATTTCGCCGCCAACGCCCTGGTTGGTGAGTCGATGCACAATCCGTCCAAATATTTTCGGAATAATATCTGCAATGGATTGAATCTGCTTGATGGAATGGTCGCGGCTGGCATTCAGCGGATCGTATTTTCGTCAACGTGCGCGATCTTTGGTCCACCGGATCGGGTGCCTATCGACGAAACTGCACAGCCGCGTCCCATCAGCCCTTATGGGGAATCCAAACTCGCCTTCGAAAAAATTCTGCGTTGGTACGAGGACATCCATGGCATGAAATTTGTTTGTCTGCGTTACTTCAACGCCTCTGGCGCATCCGAGAAATTTGGCGAAGACCATCGACCGGAGACGCATCTTATTCCGACCGTGTTGCAGGTAGCACTCGGTGAAAAATCGAACGTCGAAATCTACGGCACCGATTACGACACGCCCGATGGAACCTGTATTCGTGATTACATTCACATCCTTGATCTCGCCAAAGCGCACATTCTGGCTCTTGGCGAAACGGCCAGCGGCTGTTACAACCTCGGCACCGGCGGTGGGTCGAGCGTTCGAGAAGTGATCGAATCGTGCCGTAAAATCACTGGACGAAATATCGACACGATCGAAAAACCACGCCGGCCAGGCGACCCGCCCCGGCTCATCGCATCCTCAACGAGAATCAAAAAGGAACTTGGCTGGCAGCCGCAATTCCAATCTCTCGACGCGATTGTCGAGAGTGCTTGGAAATGGCATCAGAAATTTCCGCGCGGCTACGAAAGTTGAGTCAGTTTAGTTTGCTCACGGTGCGCCCGGAGTTCCGCCTTCAGGCGGGCTGCGATGGGCGGCAAACCTCGGCCGCGTAAACGCGGAACTCCAAACTTCGCGCTTCATCTGTTTCGGAAGTCAGCCCGCGCGAGAACAAGTAGCAGCGAGGGCTCCTTCAACAGCCTCAATTCGGAGATCATCAGGGTTCCCGCTCGGTGGCCTGAGAACTCGCACGTTTTCATTCTTAGGTGCCCAAACATCTGGATCAGTCGGACCGAACAGCAGAATACAGTTTGCGCCGGCGGCTGCCGCGAGATGGGAAATTCCGCTGTCGTGCCCGATGAAAATCGCGCGCTCAAGGATGGCGGCGAGGTGAGGCAGCGACAGGTTTCTGGCGAAACGGACATCGCGATTCTTCCATTCGCGTTCCAATTGGCCGGTCTGAACTTCGTCTGCCTCGCCTGAAATCAGCACGAAGCTTCCAAAGTCTGGGATACGACTGCATGGAGAGAATAGACGGATCCAGTTTTCCAGTGGCCAGTTCTTTGCCTGGCTGCCGCTTCCCGGGTGTATTGCGATAATCGGTTGCGGCACGGGTGCGAGAAATTCCCGCGCAAATTCCCGGTCTTCTGCTGAAGGAAAAACTTTCCCGGCAAGATCGACAACCTCGATTCCCAACGCCTCGATGGGTCGTGCAAGCTGTCGGGCTGCGTGGCCCGCGTTTTCGGATATTCGTGCGGGTCCGAAAACCAGATTTTCAACGCCGCTTCGACGAAGATTTGTTTCGAAAATTTGGTCGGGGTCGTAGAGATAACTGATGACCAAATCGAAGCTGGCGAAGTAATCGGCCAGTTCTGGAGGCAGTTCCGAGTTGCTCGCGAAAAATCTGGCCAGCGGGCCGTATTCGATGGAACGCACCGCCTGCGCATATAATCGCTTCTCCGCAAGCACCGCGATGTGCTTGTAACCGAGAATCTCGATGTGGGCTTGCGGCCGCGCATCACGAAGCGCTCTGAGCGCCGGCAAAGTGAGAATGAAATCGCCGATGGCGCCGCCGCGGATCACCAGAATGCGATTCATGGTTTTACTGTAGCGGCGCTCTTTGAGCGCCGAAACGACGCTGGTGTGCCGGAGGTCGGAGACCGCCGCTACACGTTCAATATTGGGTAAATGTGTAGCCGAGAATCACGCCACCGTACACCAGGGCGATCGCATGCAAACAGCGCCAGCGAAAGACGCTACGCGCGCTCCAGTTTATTTGATCCCGAAGAACATACGGAATTGCCACCCAGAACAAGCCCGCGGTAATCAGCAAGTAAGCGAACACTGTCACGAGCAAGCGACTCGTTTCGTAGCGCAAAAAAGCCGCGTCAAGCAGCGGTTCCGCCGCGAGCAAACAGAGGATCCCGAGAGCGCGGACTGCAAGAAATTCATCCACAAAAAACAGCGTGAGCACGTAACCAATTGGCAAAGCAATGAGGAGAGGCCGACGAAAGCTGGAAAATTCACCCATCTGGATGGTCGCGACTAACCAGAAGGTCCAAGCCAGGCAAATCGTAAGCAACACAATTCCGGCGAGGCGAGAGCGCGGAAACTGTTTCGCCAATTGCGCGAAGTCGGGTTTCATCAACCCAAGCACACCGATTACAATGAGAAACGCACCGGCGATTACTCCGGCTGTGTGCAAAGAGAGATGGTAAATCATGCGGCGGTTACGGATGGCGTGTGACTTTGGATATGGTCGCGCAAGTTTTCAACTCGCGATCGAAGATCCGCTACTCCAGCAGGGGCATCCCGTACAGGCTGAATCCATTGGCCCGCTCGATGCGGACATTCACAAGGTTCCCCACCAGTTCCTCGGTTTTGTTTGCGGATCGGCGTTTCGGCGAAGGAGGGAATACAACAATTTTGTTTGTGCGGGTTCGCCCCATCAACCGTTCGCGATTCGTTTTGCTGGGGCCTTCGCAAAGCACTTCCACCTGATTCCCGACCAGGCGTTCGAGAATCCGACGATTCGATCTGTTTACTAACTCGAGTAAATCTTGATTGCGCTGTTGTTTGATGTCCTCGTCGATTTGATCGGGCATTTCCGCGGCCGGAGTAGCGCGCCGCGGTGAATAGCGAAATACAAATGCGTTATCGAATTGGATCTCCTCAACCATGTCCCGTGTCTGCCGGTAATCGTCGTCCGTTTCACCGGGAAACCCTACGATGATGTCAGTGGTGATTGCTATGCCGTTGCGCGCGCCCCGGATCCGCTCCACGAGATGCAAATATTTTTCTGCGGTATAGGCGCGGTGCATTGCTTTCAACATTTTATTCGAGCCGGATTGCAACGGCAGATGAACGTGCTCGGCAAGTTTCGGCAATCGAGAGATGGCATCAATCAAGTCGTCGCGGAAACCGATCGGATGCGGGGAAGTGAAGCGAAGCCGCTCAAGGCCTTCGACCTCGTGGACGGATTCGAGCAACTGTACGAAGGGAGATTTGTTGTCGACCTTCGGAAATTCATGTCGACCGTAAAGATTCACAATTTGACCCAGCAGCGTGATTTCTTTGACTCCGCGCGAAACGAGATCGCGCACTTCGGCCACGATCTCGTCGATGGAACGGCTGCGTTCCGCTCCACGCGTCTGTGGCACGATGCAGAAAGTGCAATGCATGTTGCATCCTTGCATGATCGAGACGAACGCTGTCGCCTGTCCGGGCCTTAGCTGCTGGTCGTGGATGGTCGATTGCGAACCGGCTTCGTCCTGGACATCGACGATTGAAAACCGCAGATCATCCATGCGGTTCTGCATTGGACGTTGGACGTTGGGCGTTGGACGTTCGGCGTGTTCTGAGGTCCGGATTTTTTTCTTTGCGACGAGCTCATCCACGTACTCGGCCACGCGATGAAACTTTTGGGTGCCGACGACAAGGTCGACGTGCGGCAAATCTTGCAGCAACGACGCACCACGTGCCTGGGCTATGCAGCCGAGGAACCCGAACACCACTTCCGGCCGTTCTTTTGCCAATCGGCCAAGCATGCCCATCTTGCCAAGTGCCTTTTGGTCAGCCATGTCGCGCACGCTGCAGGTGTTTAAGAGCACAACGTCAGCTTCCGATTCGTGCGCGACCTGCTCGTATCCCCGCGTTACGAGCGAGTGCGCGACCTGTTCAGAGTCGCGCTCGTTCATCTGGCAACCATAAGTTTTGATGTAGAACTTCGGCATCGAGGATGAGCCAGAACAATACATGGCGAGCAAACCTCGTCCAAGCCACGGCACATGGGTTTTACGGGACACATCAATTGCTGTGTCATGTTGAGCGTAAGCGCTGCAACGAAATGCGAAGCATGAGGCCAGGCTTTCAAACATCTCTGGCTATTGCTCTTTTGGGGAATAAAAATGATCTGAGATTCTTCGCCGGGCGCAGAATGACAATGTGCTGTTTGTTTTGCTGTAGCGAGTGGTTTGCCAGGATGATTATCACGGCTCGTGACATTCGTACGATCCGTGTCTAAGTCTCGACATGCCTAAAACTAACGACCCTCCGGCGATCGGGATCATCGGTGGTAGCGGTCTCTACGACATGGAGGAGTTGCGCGATACGACTGAGCACAAAATAGAGACACCGTTTGGACCGCCATCGGACGTGCTCGTCGGCGGAAAATTAGGCGCTCGTCAGGTTTATTTTTTGCCGCGACATGGCCGCGGCCATCGGATTCTGCCGCACGAAATAAACTACCGTGCCAACATCTACGCGCTTCGCTCGTTGAACGTTCGCTGGATCATTTCAGTGGCTGCGGTCGGCAGCTTGCAGGAAAAGTATGCGCCTCGCGATGTGGTCTTGCCCTCGCAATTTTATGATCGGACCAGCCAACGAACGGTCCATACATTTTTCGGCGAAGGCATTGCCGCACATGTCGGGTTCTCTGAACCGATCAGCGCGAATCTGCGCAACCTGTTGGCTGAATCGGGCAGGTCACTGAGTTACACAGTTCACAATGGCGGCACTTACGTGAATATGGATGGCCCGGCATTTTCCACGCGTGCGGAATCTGAGTTCAATCACCGCAATGGATTCGACGTGATTGCCATGACCAATCTTCCAGAGGCAAAGCTGGCTCGCGAAGCGGAGATCGCATTCGCTACCATGGCCATGATCACGGACTACGATTCCTGGAAAATCGAAGAAGAACCGGTCTCGGCCGAGATCGTTATCAGTCATTTGCTCGCAAATGCAGAGACGGCGCGGAGAGTCATTGCGGATGTCATTCCGCTAATTCCGAATGACCCGAACTGGCCAGAACATTCTGCCTTGGATGCTGCATTAGTAACGGACCAAAAGTTGTGGCCAGACGCGACAGTGAAAAAGCTGAGACCGATTTTGGCGCGCTTTGTGGGTGAATGAGGTAGGGCGCGCGGTTCTCTGCGCGCCGCCGAAAACGAAAGGCGGCGCCCACGGAGTGATGCGCCTTACTTTTACGATCGCGCCTGATTGAATTGCGAGGCGATGCGATTGAGAATTCGACCATGAAAACGCGTTGCTTCGATCATATTGATTTGCGTGTCAAAGATATGGAAACGGCGATAAAATTTTACCGAAAATTTTTGCCCCAGCTTGGGTTCGTTCACGAGAAACCCGGACGATACTTTCATACTTTTTATTCCGGTGGCAGCGACAAACCGTCGGAATTCTTTGGCCTCAGTCCAGACAAAAACCACAAACCGAATCGCACACGCGTCGCGTTTTGGGCTGATACTCGGCAAGAGGTGGATCAGATCGCAAAGCTCGTGCGCGAAGCTGGCGGAAAAAAGCTCGAAGGCCCGGAAATTCCAAAAGGCTACAGTCCGGGTTACTACGCCTTCTTTTTTGAGGACCCGGATGGCAATAAGCTCGAAGTTTGCTGCCGCGAGAACCCGGTGTTTGCTGGTTAAGCTGTAGAGCCGGGCGTGCCGCCTACGCCGATCGTCAGCTTGCAGATGACACGCCTGCCGCTGCACTTGGAATGATTCGTTGTGAGGACCCACACACTCGACATGGCAACGAGGGTCGAATACTTTAGCGACAACAGCGGGATCTCCTGTCCATGCAAAAGCCGAACGTTGATGACGGCCTGACCTTGGTGACGGACTTCGGAAAGACCGAAGCAATCTGCATCGATGTCGTCGATAATCCGGCCATGGAGGAGGGCGTCTTACTTAAAGTCATGGCCCGTGGCCCATTCGAGGAAGGCCAGCAAGTCTGGATTATCGACCGCGATGGATCAAAGGTCGGCGCGACTGTAGAAAACATTGTTCAACAAACAGTCGATAGCGAAGTGACGCTGTCGACGGTGCTGCCGGCGTAATTCTACGGGCGGGTTGCTGACTGCGTCTGCCGGACTTATCGCCTCGAGTTAAAGTTCACTGCTTTTTAGAAGCATCGCTCCGGCTTGTTTCATTTCCTCGAGAGCGCGAGCGATATCACCGGGCTCAAGTTCGACCCCGCGGCAGCCATCAACGATGACATACGTCTTTAATCCAAGCTGACGCGCATCGAGCGCGCTGTACTTGACGCAGTAATCCAAGGCCAGGCCCATCAGATAAATTTCCTTGATCCCGCGCTTCTCCAGGTAATGAGCCAGTCCGGTGTGTCGGCGATGGGCGTTGTCGAAGAACGTGCTGTAACTGTCGATGTTGTGTTCGGTCCCTTTGTGAAAAATCTGAGCGATGCGGCTGGTGTCGAACAGCGGGGCGAACTCGGCACCGTGCGTGTTTTGAACACAATGCACGGGCCATAGGATTTGTTCGATTCCGTCGAGAATGATCCGATCCCCCGGCTTCTTGCCGGCGTGTTTTGCGGCGAAGCTGCCGTGGTCGGGCGGATGCCAATCTTTGGTCGCGACAACGAGATCGAAGCGTCGCAGCAATTCATCTGCAAGCGGAATGACGTCATCACCATGTGGCACCGCCAAGGCGCCGCCAGGCAGAAAATCATTCTGAAGATCGACGAGGATCAGCGCATCCACGCATATACATTACGCGCACCGGACTTGTTCGCTCGTGCGGATTCGGAGCAGAGGTCAAATCCGATGGTCGGCAACATGCCGACCAGAGCGAGCAAAATGCTCGCGCTCCCCACCTCAACGCGAAACCGATCGCTTGGGCAACTCAATGCGAAGGGGACCGCGACCATTTTGGTCGCACCAGCCGGCATGTTGCCGGCGTGCATGGAGCGCGCTCCCCTCCTGGCTCAGAATCGTGAATAGGCAATTCAGAATTGCTTCTCCGCGTGCTGAATCAGCTTCAATCGCAATTCGTACAACGATCGTTCAAGCCCTACCTCATAAGGCACCGGATCGTTCAGCTGCAAGATCTCGGGAGGCGCGGAGCTGAGTTGTTTGCGCAGATGGTCGCGCGACGTCTCGATGCTCGGCGCTTTGTAAACAACCTGGCCGGCACTGAAAATCGGCACGAGCAGATCGGAATAACGAGTGCTCGGCGGAATTTGCGTTTTGTTTTTTGTTTCAACGTCAACTATTTCACAGCGCTGAGAAACGCCGTGATCAGTTTCATAGATCGCGTCTGCTATGAATCTCCCATCCGGGTGATAAAACCGGCGGACTTGTAATGAGCCTGGAATTGAAATTTTCGCTGATTCTTCTGAAAGTTTGATGCGGTATTGCCGTTCCCCGTCTGGACGCCGGATCGCGCCGAGTTTGTAGATGCCACCGAGAGCGCCGTCCGGGTGACCGGTGCTAAGCTTTGTTCCAACGCCCCAGACATCGATCTTCGCGCCGCGCTGTTTCAAGTCCGTTATCAAATACTCATCGAGATCTCCCGACCCCACGATCTTTGCATTTACAAACCCTGCCTGATCCAGCATCCGACGCGCTTTGATGCTCAACGCGGCGCCGTCACCGGAATCCAGTCGGACGCCAATAATCTCGTGCCCCTGTCTGCGCAGTTCGCTACCTGTCTCGATGGCGTGACGTATGCCATCGACGGAGTCATAGGTGTCAACGAGAAAAATGCAGTTGTTAGGCATCGCTTCTGCATACGCTCGAAATGCTTCGCGCTCGTTCTCGAAAAACATGATCCAACTGTGCGCTTGCGTACCGCTGACAGGGATGCCGAATTGCCGCCCGGCCTGCAAATTTGACGTGCCGGCGCATCCCCCGATGTAAGCGGCACGGGCTGCTGTCAACCCACCATCGACTCCTTGCGATCGGCGGAGACCAAACTCAATCACCGGATCGCCTTTAGCAGCCAGGCAGACGCGGGCCGCTTTTGTAGCAATGAGGCTTTGGAAATTGAAAATGTTCAGCAGCGCCGTCTCGAGTAACTGGCATTGAACGATCGGACCAACGATCCGGATCAACGGTTCGTCCGGAAAAACCAAGGTTCCTTCAGGAATTGCAGCTACATCGCAGGTCAGTTGGAGCTCGCGCAGGTAATCGAGAAAATGAGAATCAAACAACGGTTTGTCATCGTTCCCGCGTTGCAAGGCGAGGTAATCGACTTCCGTGTCCGTAAACCGGAACGCGCCCAGGAAATCAATGGCTGTCGCCAGTCCGCAAGCCACTGTGAATTGTCCGGCGAAGGGATTTTCCCTGAACGTGACATGGAACACCGCTTCGTGGTCGATTACACCGGCTTTGAAATAACCGTACCCCATAGTGACCTCGTAGAGGTCGGTGGTAAGAGCGGTGAAATTGTGTATTGGCCGCTCTATCATCTCGTTCGAAATGTAGACGCCGTGTGGGAGTTCGCGAATCTCTGGGAAGCACACGCGCGTCCCGCGTGTTGGCGAGCGCATCCTCGCGGTCACGGACTTTTTGTTCACTTCGCTACGAAAGGAGTAGAGGCTCTCTATAAAGTTCGTTTCCGCAAAATGCCGAAACCAGCACGCGGGGACGCGTGCGCTCCCCAGAGGCGACCATTGCAACATCGCGCAACGTTTCCCAAATGAATGGCAGCGAGACCGAAAACAACGTCTCCGGACCGCAGCTTCTCATTTCTCCAAGTTAACAAGCGCGACGCCAAACCGCGGAAGCGTGGCTTAACGGAAATCCGTGGTCCCTATTATTCCGTCGTCGGACCGCGATACCTCGAAGACTTATTCGAACTAATGGGGGATTACGTCGATTCGCTGAAATTTGCCGGCGGCTCTTTTTCGCTGATGCCGGAAAGCGCAGTGCGAAACCTCATTGAGCTTTGTCATCGTCATAACGTGCTGGTGTCCACCGGCGGATTCCTGGAGCACGTGCTTGCCCAGGGAAGCGACGCCGTGCGGCAATACGTTCGCGAATGTAAAAGGCTCGGCTTCGATATCATCGAAATTTCAGCGGGATTTATTTCGATCTCGACCGACGATTGGCTGCGGCTTATCGAATTAGTGCGCAAATCTGGATTGAAAGCGAAGCCGGAAGTTGCGATCCAATTTGGGGCAGGCGGCGCAACGGCGGCAGCGGAGCTGCAAGCAGAAGGCACACGCGATCCCGGCTGGGCCATTGCGCAGACAAACCGATTTCTGGAAGCCGGTGCGGAAATCATCATGATCGAGAGCGAGGGAATCACCGAGAATGTTGATCCGTGGCGCACGGATGTACCGGCAAGATTCATCAATGAGATTGGCATGGAGAAGCTGATGTTCGAAGCCGCCGATCCAGATGTATTCGCATGGTATATCAAGAACTACGGCGCAGACGTGAATCTCTTTGTCGATCACAGCCAGATCGTGCAACTGGAGTGTTTACGCGCAGGCATCTGGGGAACCAAGAGTTTGTGGGGACGCGTGGTGACGTACAAAGAATGATGAACGGCCAAATCATTGTAGGGCGTTTCTGCGAAACGCCACGGCGTCTGACACAGACGCCCTACAAATCTGTCATTGGGATTTAGTCATTTTTTCGTTGGTAGACATTCGCCATTCGTCATTAATGTGAAGCGACAAACCAATCACTTTCGAGCTTAACGACTTTTCGAGTGCACCCGGTGCTTCAAACAAGTGCGTTGCACCGGCAACAATCTCCAGTTTCTTCTCAGTGCATCGGCTGCTCCCGCTGCAATGCGCAAAAAGAACCAGCGCCGCCGCGTTCGAAATCGTGATTGGTTTCGCCGCGCTGGGCACGGCGTCGCACAAATCTAATCGCTTCCTTCCGTAGCAAGCGCAGCTCCGGTTAGTAGCTGGCGGACGTCATCGTCGCTGGTTTGCGAAAAGTCTTGATAATACTGGCCGACAGCTTGAAAGAATGGAGGCGTGTTGAGGCAGACGGCTTCATCTGCTTCTTGTGCAAGCTCATCGCAAGTATCCGGCGGTCCTACCGGCACTGCCACGACAATTTTCGCAGCATCGCGCTGGCGAAGTGCTTTTACAGCTGCGCGCATCGTCGCGCCGGTAGCCAATCCGTCATCCACCAAAATCGCGATCTTGTCGCGCAACTCAGGCGCGGGACGTCCCTCACGATACATTTCTTCGCGCCGGTGAAGTTCGGCTGTTTCCCTGGCTGTTACAGCTTCGATCGCCTCGGTTGCGTACGGTATTGCGCGCACAACATCTTCGTTCAAAACCCGCACACCGCCCGAGGCGATCGCGCCAGCAGCCAATTCTTCGAAACCAGGGACTCCAAGTTTGCGCACGATAAAGACGTCAAGCGGCGCGCGCAGATGTTTCGCCACTTCATAGGCAACAGGGACACCTCCACGCGGCAATCCAAGTACAACCACGTCATTGCGGTTTGCGTATTTTTCGAGCTTATCAGCGAGCAACCGCCCCGCTTCGCTTCGGTCTATAAAGACTCGTTCCGCGATAGGTTGAAATCCCTTCCTTTAGTGTTTTCGCACCTCGCCACAGGGATGAGCGTGTTTAAGTGGATCTGCTCCCGGCTGAACAAGATTCACCGAGGCATCACCTGACTTACGGTGATAGATCCAACAGGGTTGGCTCTACGCACCGCCGGTAGGATTTCGGTTTGGCCAGGGCGGGGGCGATGGGAGGTCGAAGCGTTTTGTCTTCAGCTCATCCTGTATTTCCTGGATGGCACGATCCAGTTGTTGATCTTCGCCCTTAAATTCTTTTCCGGGATCGTTATCAACAACGATGTCAGGATCGACTCCGTGACCTTCGACGATCCATTGTTTGCCATCTTTGGAATAAATTGCGAACTCCGGCTTGAAGAATTGTCCGCCGTCGACAAGTGGCAGTGATTCGCGAATCCCAACGACGCCACCCCAAGTCCGTTTCCCAATGAGTTTACCGAGCCCGAGTGTTTTAAAGCGATACGGGAAAATGTCGCCATCGGAGGCGGAGAACTCGTTGATCAATGTGACCATCGGGCCGGTAAACGTTTGCGACGGGTCCGTTTGCGGCACGCCGTTTCGTGCAATGCCGATCATAACCAGCGCGCGGCGCAATCGTTCGATCACCAGTGGCGAAACGAAGCCACCGCCGTTACCGCGAACATCAACAATGAGCGCATGCTTTCGGATCTGCGGAAAGTAAAGCTTCGTGAACTCGTTGAGGCCAGGCTGGCCCATATCAGGGATATGTATGTAGCCAACTTCACCGCCGGTTTTCTTAGCCACGTAATCGATGTTTTTTTGCACCCAATCGAAGTAGTAAAGGGGCCCTTCATCATCGATGGGTACGACAGTAACTTCGCGCGCACCCGCATCAGTTGGTTTCGAATTCACGCGAAGAATCACCTGTTTGCCGGCGGTGCCGATAAGCGCATCATAAAGATTTGGCAAACTCGAAACGGGCGTGTTGTTGATCGCGAGGATGTACTCGCCGGATTTCACGTTCACGCCGATATCGGTAAGCGGTGAGCGCGTTTTCTTGTCCCAGTTCTCGCCCGGTAAAATACGGTCGATGCGGTACGCCCGTGTAGCTGGGTCGCGGGAAAACTCCGCGCCGAGCAGGCCGAGCTTAATGCGTGGTGTGTCCGGCCGTTCGCCGCCGCCCACGTAGGTGTGACCGCTGTTCAATTCACCGACTAGTTCGCTCAATAGATATGTCAGATCGTTCCGATGATTCACGAAGGGCAACAACGCCGCGTATTTTTCGCGCATCGCCTTCCAATCGACGCCGTTCATCGTGGGCGAAAAGAAGAAATCGCGCATTTGTCGCCAGCACTCGAAATAGATCTGGCGCCACTCCGCACGGCGATCCAATTGCATGTCGAGCCCTACGATCTTGTGCTCGTGATCTTTGGTTTCGATTTTGTCTTTGGGAATGTCGATGATGGCGTAGTCCTTTTTGATCTTCACCAGCATCTTTTTCCCATCGAACGTGATCTGGTAATTGTTGGCGTCACCGAGAACGGTCTCCTTGCGGTCGTCGAGATTGTAAGCGCAGAGGTGGGATTTCTTGTCTTTCTCCTGGAACAGCTCTTCGTTATCCTCTCCCACCTCATCGCCGACCGTCCGGCGCAGGTAAAAGATGCGATTGTCATCCAGCATCCGGATGTTGCGATAATTACCGGGCGTGATGTCCAAACCAACGATCCGATTCCGGATTCCATCAGTATCGACTTTGACTACGACCGGCTTTTTCGGTTTTTCTTCCGGTTTTTTCTCGCCCGGACTTGCCTCCGGTTTTTTCTCCTCGCCCTGCTTCGCTTTTTCTTTTTCCCGTTTTTCCGCGGCCTTTCCGACCTCATCACTCTTTGGCGCAAGCGGGTTCGCGGTTTCTTTCGCCAGCGTAACGAGATAAACGCGTTGCATGTCGCGATAGACATTTGAGAATTCCTGATCACCAAAACTTGGTTTGA
>JBLMXH010000014.1:0-17401 GCA_050257685.1 Nitrospirota bacterium | reverse complement strand
TGAAACTTCGCGTCGACGCAACAACAATTGCAGATCGGCGATGCTCAGCGCCATCAACTCGTTTCTGTTTAGCGGTGTCATCCCGAGCGGAGCGGAGCGGAGTCGAGGGACCCCGGTGAGAAGCCTCAGGTTTCTGCCACGGGATTCTTCGACTTCGTTCCGCTGCGCTTCACTGCGCTCAGAATGACAGGCATAAACCTGTACGGCAAATTTTCTCCATCATTCGACAACCTTCGGAACAATGAACAGGCCGTTTGCTTTTCGGGGCGCGTTGCTCAACGCCTCTTTCGCTGTGAACCAGTCGCGCGGAACATCCTTGCGGAGAACATTAAAAACCCGAAGCGCGGTTGCAGCCGCGTCGATGTCAGTGACGTCCACCTGGCGCAGTTTTTCGACGTACATCAGCACGTCATCGAGTTGCTTCTGGAACATTTTTGCTTCGTCTTCTGTGAGATTGATCCGTGCCAACCTGGCCACGTACGCAACATCGAGATCCGAACTTCCGGCCATGTCGGAGGCTCAGGGATGCAAATGGCTGATGAGCCACATCACCGCGACTGCTAATGCGGCTAGGAGAATTAGAAAGACAATCTGTCCCTGCCGTCGCTCTTTGCGCAACGCACGAGGCCGCCGGCGCCTTTGGTCAGTATCGAACAGCTGCGGAGCCTCCATCGCGATTGAGACGTGAAATCGCTTTTCGACAACATCGTTGGATGCGGTGCGTTCCGGCTGTCGCGGTAAAGACTTCTCCTGCACCGGCGCGCGCGATTGTGTGACGATGCGCTCCAGGTTTTCAAGTTGTTGGCGCAACTGTGCTTCTTGTTGCGCTATTTCCTGTTGCTTGCGGTGAAGCGGCGGGGCCGGTTTGCGCGAACGCCGAAACATCGCGATCACCGACTGTTCATCCAAACCAGAAGGACGATAGCAATAATGCCAAAGAGAATGAGCGGCAAAGTGAGCGCCAGGCCGATCTGCAACCACTCGAAAAACGAACGTCCATCGCTATTTTCGTAAACGCCTGGCGTCGTGTCGGGCAGCGACTGGTCACCATTGCCGCCGTTGGCTGCTTGCAAACGACTGCGGTGTTCGTTGTACTCCGTGCGGGCGTCGTCTACCGTGCTTAACGCGCGGCTCAGTTCCTTGTGTAGATCCGATGGATTCCAATTTCTCGGATCGATTGCTTCGACCAATTCCAAGTGCTGGGCGAAACTTTCGCGAGCCACGCGGATTTGCTCCAACCTGCTTTGCGCGTTGTACGCTTCACGTTCGAGCACGACCAGCGCACGCGTGAGTTTATCAGTCATTTCCCCACGCCCCTGTTCCAACTCGTCCTGACGACGACTTAGCTCTTCCAACTCCCGTTTCTGCTTTTCGATCTGCTCCTGCTGACGCTTAAGTTGAAGAAGTTGCTCTTGCGCTTTTTGGACCTGGTTATCCAGGTGTTCGGCAGATGGCTCTTCCTCAGTCAGGTCGAGCATTTGTTCAAGCGGTCGGGGTTTTTCTGCCATTACAATCGCATCGCCTTCCAGGCTTGTCGTAGCGGATATTGGCTTCGCCGCGTTAAATCGTCAAACCGTTAAATCACTAAATCGCTAAAAACCTCATGTAACTGCGCCTCGTCGTGTCGAGGAACTCGTAGCGCCCGTCCATCATCTCTAGAAGAAACTCTCGAGACCGCTCACCTATCGCCGCTTGTGACACCCGTGCCCACTGGCCGGGCTCCGCGCCCGACTTCGCCCCAATACCACACCTTGCCCACCGTGCCGAGAACACTCGCGTGCCGTGGCGGTCGGGGTGCTAGTCGCGCGCTATGATCCTCACGCGGTCCGAAGACGGTACTACGCCGCCATTCGTGCGCATGGCTCGACGTCATGAAATGATGATCGCCGCTCGAGACAAAAAACTTGAAGCGGCCAGAGAAAACCCCAAAGTAAAATCCATCAACAACTCGCCTTTATAGCTTAATCCCCAGAGGGAAACCGGGTCATTCACTGAACCAAGGCAGTAGCATTTTAAAGTGGCTCAAGCTTCATGTTAGATTCTGTATCTAACGCTAGCGTAAAGATCAAACGCCGAACGGGCTTGAGTGGCGTCTACTCAAAGCTGAGCTCGCGCCATTTTTCACGGGGCGAACGTCTCGTCCTGGCAGTAATATGTCTCTGCGCGTTGGTCCTGTTTGTTGCCCTTCAACACGGCCGAATATTCCTCGGAGACGAAATCGGGACGCTCAGGTATCTGAAAGAAACGCCAACCTATATCGTGACGCATTTTCGCATTTGGCTGACGATGAATTATTTCATCTTAGTCGAGAAAGGAGTCGCTTCGCTTTGTGGCGTAATAGATTGGCGATTAACTCTCTTGCCGATAGGAGCAGCCATCGCGATAATTCCGCTAACTGCCTCACTGGCGCTTAAGTTGACCGGTTCGACGCGCACCGCCCTGCTCGCTGCCACGCTTGCGGCGTTCAACCCTTACCTAGTCATGCTTGGTCCGACGATTCGCGCCTATTCACTTTTTGCCGCATTCAGTCTTCTTGCACTTAACGAATTTTTTCATTGGAATCAGTGGCGGGGGTGGCGGAACGGCGTTCGATGTGCTGCTGCAGTGCTCTTCTTGCTACTGACACATTTGCAAGGCATTTACGTAGTCGCGTTCCTGGTCTTGTTGCTGATTGTTCAAAGCCTCTCCGGTATCAGAAGGTTTCTCTGGGAGTCCAGGACTCTGTTGATTCCCTTGGGCGCAGTGGCGATGATCGTCGGTTTAGCCTACTGGCGTCTCCTCCCCGATATGGCCCGGGCTAACAAAGTGTGGGGAGGAGGCTATACACCGCCAACGAGCATGGGATACCTTCCGCGGGTCTTTATCATGTATATGGGTAATACCTACGCGGCGTTTTTGTCTGTTCTATTGCTCGCCATTGGCTGTTGGTCGGCAGCACGAGACAAGCAACCGCTTCTTCTGCTGTGCGTCGCGATCATTGTGGGCCCGATTCTGATGTCCTTGCAAGGAATTGCCATCGATGCGGGGGGGTTCGCGCGTTATCTAATCTTCTCTCTGCCTCTGCTTCTGATCGTTATAGCCGAGGGAGTCGACTGGATCACGAGACACATCCGGGTACGATGGGCTGCAATTGCAGCGTGGGGTCTCGCAGCGCTGATTGTTGCGTGTTGGACGCCCTGCATTCATGCGCAATTTCTCCATCAGACACGATGGCCATTCGCGGACGTGGCCGGGTTTCTGCATGCGCAAATGCAGAAAGACGATGTGATCGTTGCTGGATGGATGGTCGGGTTCACACTTTCGCAATTCTTCGACCATCCTGAAGATCGCATCCTGCTGCCCGACAAATACCTTAGCAAAGTCAGTGATAAACTTGATGCGCCTGCGTCGGGTAGGGTCTTTTACGTAACAGGGCGAACGCGCCTGCTCCCACCGTTTACACCTGTGGAGGCCGCTGAGATGAACAGACGTTTTGGGCGCGATCAGATTGTGATCGGTGCCCCGGATAATAGTGGGCCAGGTACTTTACCCCGCCGCGAGGCAAGTATTCACGATTTCGGAGAAGTAGAAGTTACAGTTTATCACGGCGACACCACGCGCGCGTTGCTCCAAGAATTGCGTGAAGATCTGTTGCGCCGAACGGCTGGGCGTATCTACCCATCTTTTCAGAATGATTATCAACTACTGGGGTTACTGGAACAACAGCTATCGTCTGGTCAGTCGGCAGATCATTGGCGCTTGCTCGCCGAACGTTGCCGCACTGAAGATCCGGTTATGCGTGGTATTCCGCCCCATATGCTAAAGCAGGCGCGATCGGTGGCATTTCCGTGAATGGATTGCCACCAAGTACGGGCACGACACTAACTGCTTAGGCATTTCAAACGATACTCTCAAGTCTCGCGTGAGCGCTCTGAGAAACGTCGGACCTGAGCCAGGCCTCGACAGCGTTAAAATTTAATCCGATCCCTTGCGTACTTTTGCATTAAAATGGATCCGAGATCCTTCGCTTCGCTCAGGATGACAATCTGAAGCGTCAGCGCCCCGGCATCATCTCTAAGAGGAAACCCCTAAGATATTCCGTTTCAGGAATCGTTGGCAAAACCGGATGATCTAGTGCTTGTTCGAACCGGCGCAAGCGGCGTGCGGAGCGACGCGCGTCCACAAGTGCGTCTGTGATTGTTTGCCAAAATGCCGAGTCATTCACGTGATGCGAGCAGGAAAACGTCGCCAGCAAACCATCTTTCGATAGGATCTTGAATGCACGCGTGTGCAGCTCCCGATAGCCGCGCAATGCGTCGCGCACGCCGCTCTTCGCCCTCGTAAATGACGGCGGATCGAGAACGATCAAATCATACTGTGCGCCTGCTTTTTCAGCTCCGCGTAGAAACTGAAATACATCCTGCTGAACCCACTGGATCTTTAGCTCATTGCGCGCTGCATTTCGTTTGGCTGCGGCAATGTTTTCCGAATTTTCCTCAACACCGGCTACTTCCGCTGCACCTGCTCGCGCACAGGCCAGCGCAAACGCGCCCTGATTTGTGAAGCAATCCAGAACGCGCCGACCGCGAGCGTGTTCGGCAACAATTCCGTAGTTATGCTTTTGATCGAGATACAAACCGGTTTTGTGCCCACGCAACACATCGACTTCGAGCTCCACAGCGTCGACTTCGACCGCGTTTTGCGACGGAGTTCCGCGCAGAACGCCCGTGCGTAATTCCAATCCCTCAGCCTTGCGAACCGGCGCGTCATTTCGCTCGATGATGCAAAATGATTGTAGGGCAGCCCCGAAAGCGTTCGGGGTTGCCCTACAAAAAACGTCTTCGACGGCATCCACGATCAAATCCTCTCGCCTGTCCATTGCCACCGTGAGCGTTTGCAGGACGAAATCGTTTCCATAACGATCGATGATCACGCCCGGAAGACCATCGCTTTCGCTCCACACCACGCGACGCAGCTTTGGATCGATGTTTCGCCGGTCCCGGTATTCGGATGCTTGCGCGATACGGCGCCTGAAAAAATCTGGATCGAGATCCTGCCGCCGCCGCGAGAAACGGCGCGCAACAATTTGCGATTTAGAATTGTAGATGGCGCTGCCAATCAAATGGTCTTTGCCGTCCTTAAGCGAAATCACATCGCCATCAGCCGGATTTCCGAAAACCTTCAGGACTTCGCCCGAAAACACCCAGTCATGTCCATGCAAAATTCGCGCACGCGGTTTGATGACAATGCCTGCCATGAATTTCAACGTCCAACGCTCAACGCCCAACGTCCAATCATCCTGCCCGACTGCAGTGTCATGCCGAACGAAGTCGCCTGCCAAGCCGTAGCCTTGGGCGAAGGCTGGAGGCAGTTTTAATTGCTTTTCTTGAGAGATTCCTCGACTCCGCTGCGTTCCGCTCGGAATGACAAAGCTTCGCCCGAAAACACCCAGTCATGTCCATGCAAAATTCGCGGTTTGATGACAATGCCTGCGATGGTGAATTCAACTCCTAACGTTCAAATGACTTGTTTTAGCAGGGAGCTGTTTAGGAGCTCAGGTCTACTTTGAATACAACGAACTCGGAATTTTCGAACGCCTTTGACAGGCTTGCCGGCATCGTTGCAGGAATCCCTTCTGTTTGCTTCACGACGACATATCGCACATTTGCTTCCTGCAATAAGTCCTCCTGAACTTTTCCCAACCGCCAGTCTTTCCAAAATTCCTTTTCCGCAGTTTCCCTTCGCGTGTACTCGTCTCGTGCAACCAAACCAAAGGAAAAATAACCGAGCGGCACCCGGCATTTCGTCAGCGCGATGACAGGTGCATTCAGCTCGTCCTCGCACAATACCACGTCACCGGGATGGGCATTCTTCTGCAGGAAATCCATGGCCGCCAACGTTTGCCGATCGTAATTTAACAGCTGTCTGCCCCAAGGCTTCCCGGATCCGAAGAAATGATTTGGATCGCGCCAAACTACGAAGTGCTGCACCGTCGCAGGTAAACTGAGTACTACTGTAGTAGCGATTATTCCTCCTGCGGCGAATGCAGGATACATGCCGCGTTTGGCCGTCCATTGGTAGAGCGTTTGAAAAACTTCAACTACAAAAATCCATGCCACGTATTCGCTCTGTACCAGAAACGTGCTGCTGATTGGGTTATATCCAAAAGTCCATCCTTCTGGCGTGAAGCTGGACGTCAGCGCGATGACCACGCCGATTACCACAAAAATAGCGAGCAAGAACCGGATAGCACCTCCTGATTTTGGCCGGAATATCGCAGTGAGAATTGAGGGGATGCCAATCACGCGCAGCCCGAGGCAACCCAGAAGGAAAATTGGCAGTGCTACGACGACGAACGTAAGTGGCCCGCTCAACCAATGGCGCAATCCGATGGTCTGCATCGCGTGTACGACATAAAGGCCCGGCTCGAATTTTGTAACGATGTGTGCGCTGCTCTTATTCTTGAGCAACATCCAGGACAAAAGCGGAATCGCCGCAATAGCAGTCGATGCGCCGACTTTGAATAAGTCTGCGTTGCAAAAAATGAGGAGATAAACGGCAGCAGCCAGTGCCACGCTGCATAGAAGCTGCGCCGCCATCAGCATCTTAACTTCGATTAACGCGACAAATAGCAGCGCAGCAAGCACAAGCCATGATCGGCTGCGCTCCCGCACATAAGAATCCAGGCAGAATAAGCCGGCAAATAGAACCCCCAATCCGGGCAGGATTGGATTGGCGTAGAAGAGAGTTACAACGGCCGGAGCGCTGAAGTAACGGAGAGACCAGTCGCCTTTTTCTCCCAGTAGCAAGCCGGGAACAAAAGAAAAGTCCGCGCCGAAAAAAACGAGAAAGACGACGAGCACGCCGAAGTATCCCGACCGCAGCCAGTTTCTCGAGAAGCAGAAAACACTCAACATCGATAGGCCGACGAACAAAGTCGGGACAAAACGCACCGTAAGATCACGCACGTTCAGGCCAGTTGCCGTGGAAAACATCGCAACCGCAAGATCCATCCCGTAATGATACGAGAGCGGGTGACCCGCAAAGAGTGGCGCTTGCGGAGGTACGGTGTGCGTTAATTCGTTAGCGATCGCAATGTGAAACAGCACATCAGATACCGGATAGACACGCATCGTGCCATCCGGCTGCCACGTGAAATTGGTATAATAGAGGGGGAAGTATGCCAATGCGATGATTCCGAGGAGCAGAACTCCGGCTAAAACAAGTATGGACCTGTCGCGGGACAGCGCGCTTCCTTTGGAAAGCCGCTCAACCATTGCAGCATTGCTCAAGAGCGAACCCCTTTTGCGTCCATGGAGCCAAAGAAAAATGGCGCCAGCGATCAGCGGCCAGAGCAGGTAGAAACGTCCCAGATTAGCGAAGGTGAGTAACCAATAAACAAGGCCGCTCACCACCAGCCCGAGAACAGAAGCTAAAGTCAGGTCTTCCAGCGGAGTTAATGTCCGCTTCAGCGTAATTAGCAGCAGTTTACCTGGCACATAAGCCAGTAAAATACTCGCGATAACAAACAGGCACGCGCCGGATACAATTTGCATGTCTGAATCAAACCCTGCAGGCAGCTAGACAGGAAGAGACTAGGTCATCTTGCGAAGTGGGACGCAAGACCAAATTCCAAGGAAGCGTCGCTTTGACGAAGTCCGCCTTGTCTCATAGCTTCGGAGGCTTTTCTCAACATGCATGTTCCAGAGCGGCATTCCATTTCGGTCGTCACGCCAGTTTACAATGGCGAGGCTTCCATCACTGAACTGTGCCGGCGCCTGAGCGAAGTATTGCCGCGCATCGCGACGGAGTATGAGATTATTCTGGTCAACGACAGCAGCCGGGATCGAAGCTGGGAAATCATTTCAGAACTATCGTCACGTTTTGCAGCAGTGCGGGGGTTGAATCTGATGCGCAACTATGGCCAGCATAACGCGCTGCTCTGTGGAATTCGCGCAGCGAGATACGACACGATCGTGACGATCGATGACGATCTGCAGCATCCGCCCGAAGAGATCCCGCGACTTCTCGAACAACTGGAAAGGGGATTCGATGTTGTTTACGGCGCGCCGGAGGCGGAACGACACCCGCCCCTGCGGGCTCTTGCCTCACGTATCACCCGGCTGGCGCTGGGAACCGCGATTGGAATGGATCTCGCGAAAAACGTGAGCGCGTTTCGTGTTTTTCGCACTGAGTTGCGTGACGGGTTCGCCAGCTACCACTCTCCGTTTGTTTCGATCGACGTATTGCTGACGTGGGCGACAACACGCTTCGCTGCAATACCCGTGGTTTTCCAGCAGCGCCATTCGGGTGCTTCGAATTACACCTTCACGAAGCTGGTTCGCCACGCGCTCGACATGATGACCGGTTTCAGCACCGCCCCGCTCCAGCTGGCCAGCCTAATTGGCTTCACCTGTATGTTGTTTGGAATTGCCGTACTCGTGTACGTGGTTGTTCGTTATTGCGTGGAGGGGAGCGTGCCGGGATTTCCGTTTCTGGCCTCAATCATCGCGATCTTTTCAGGCGCACAGCTTTTCGCGCTGGGTGTGATAGGCGAATATCTCGCGCGCATGCATTTTCGCATGATGAATCGACCGCCTTACGCCATTCGCGAGATCGCTGAAGCGGAAAGTTCAAAGACACGAAGCCAACAATGATCGCACCACTGGATGGGAGCGCGATCAGTGATCTGCGTGAAGCGCTGCCGCGATTTGGTCATGTTCCCGCCGCTCATTTGCCTGATTTAACTTTCGAACAACGTCTGGCCTACTGGCTCGATGAAATCAGTCAGAGTTTGGCGGACGAAAATTCCATTGCGTTCGGGTGGTTGACCTCCGGACGTATCGGCGGATTCATCGTTTACAGCGACTCGCCCTGGGACAGCCGGATCATCGGACGACGTATGGGCACGGTGAAACACCTCGGGGTGGCCAGCAATGATCCTGCAGCGCCGAGAATTTTCCGCGAGTTGATCACCGCGCTCATGCAAACTCTGGTGAACCGCACGACAGAATGTGTGGTCTGCAGAGTCCAATCCAGCGAGTTGTCCGCAATTCACGCCTTGGAACAGAGCGGCTTTCTACTCATGGATACCTTGCTGGATTTCGTCTTCGATTTTTCTCGTACGCCAATGGAAAAAATCCGTTTCCCTGAACGCGACCGACAGCTGAAGATCCGTCACGCGAAGGCGGCGGACCTGCCAATACTCATCGAGATAAACGAAAAATCGTTCGGTGACTACTTCGGTCGCTACCACGCAGATCCTCAAATGCCTGAAGGCACTGCCACTAGAATTTATACCGAATGGGTACGCTCGGCGTTTCAGGGCTGGGCAGACTGGATTCTCGTCGCCGAATTGGACAACAAGATCGCTGGCTACGGGCTTTGGAGAAAACCTCGGGGAGCTGAGGAGCGGAATTCCCTCAAGGTGGCCCATTACGATTTAGCGGCAATCGATCCTGAATTTCGGAGTCGTGGTTTGTGGACGGCTCTCATGCTCGACGGCATGTTGATCGCACGCGAGTTTGCGCGATATCTCATAGGGCCGGTGCACGTGACGAACTTTCCCGTTCAGCACTTGCTACAAAAGTTCGGTTGGAACACGTCCGGCGCGCGACACTCATTTCACAAATGGCTCAACCAGTAGTCGAATCGCCTACACCTTGAATGCTGCCGAATATGGGAGCGGCTGGTCCTCCGTTGAATCCGAGGTATTAAGCAGGTTTGCCAAACTAAAAAATGCAGTGTGACTCTGGATTGTTAGGCTGGTTGAGAGTTCCGTTTCTGTACAACGCGTTCCAAGCCGCTGTCGGCGCAACTGCACTACGTCGAAAGGTTCTTGAGAAACACGTTCGGGCCAAACCGGGCGATAAGGTAATCGACATCGGGTGCGGTTCGGCGCCCACGTTGCAATGGCTTCCTGAGGTGGAGTACATCGGATTCGACATCAATCCGGATTGCATCGCGCTTGCACAGCGGACGTATGGCAGTCGCGGCACTTTCATAGTCGGAGACCCACAATCAATGCGAGGCGACCCGCGACTTGATGCTGCCGACATCGTGATCGCATTCGGCGTTCTCCATCACCTCGACGATGAAGAGGCTGAACAGTGCATCCAGTTCGCGTACGATGTGCTCAAGACGCAAGGCAGATTAGTGTGTCATGAGGCATGTTGGACTCCAAACCAGGGCGCGATTTCGAAGTACATCATGTCTAGCGACCGCGGCCGAAATATTCGAACAGAGCAACAATATCGGCAGATTGCGGCGAAAGCTTTCAAAAAGACCGGTACATGGATAGATATGAAGCCGATGCGCATTCCATACGTCACTGTCGTCCTTGAATGCGAAAAGTGAGTGTCCAAAACGTTTGAGGTCATCGTGATCCGGATTCCATTTAATCGGCCGTTTGCGACCGGCGATGAACTTGATTACGTCCGGACCGCAATCGCGGCTCCGAAATTTTCCGGGGACGGCCCCTTCACTGCGGAGTGCCACCGCCTTCTGGAGCGTTCGCTCGGCGTTCAAAAGGCGCTTCTCACTACTTCTTGCACACACGCTTTGGAAATGGCTGCGCTGCTCCTGAACCTCGGGCCGGAAGACGAAGTAATCGTTCCGGCCTTCACTTTTCCTTCGGCGTTAAATGCGTTTGTCCTGCGCGGCGCCAGACCTGTCTTTGTGGATGTTCGCTCGGACACGCTCAACATTGATGAGACGCAAATCGAGCACCGCATCACTGAACGCACTAAGGCCATCTTTCTGGTGCATTACGCTGGCGTCGGATGCGAAATGGATAGAGTAATGTCGATCGCGCGCCGGCGTGCTGTCGCAGTCGTCGAGGATAATGCACATGGCCTCTATGGAAAATATCGCGGTCGGTATCTCGGCACCTTTGGCGAGCTGGCTACTCTAAGCTTCCACGAAACCAAGAATTTCTCGTGCGGAGAAGGCGGCGCGCTGCTGATCAATGATGCACAGTTTAACGAGCGGGCCGAAATTCTTCGGGAGAAAGGAACCGACCGAAGCCGTTTTTTTCGTGGCGAGGTTGACAAGTACACGTGGGTAGACATCGGTTCGAGCTATCTGCCTTCCGACCTGCTGGCCGCGTTTTTACGCGCACAACTCGAGCACCGCGATCAGATTCAATCGAGGCGACGAGAAATTTGGGAGGCTTACTGGCGCGAGCTGGGTTCCTGGGCCGAAGCAAACGGCGTTCGGCTCCCAATGGTCCCATCCGAATGCGAACAGAGTTACCACATGTTCTATGTGATCATGCCCTCCTTTGACAGCAGGCAGGCATTGATCTCACATCTCGCGAGCTTTGGAATTCTCGCTGTTTTTCATTATCTGCCGCTGCATTTGTCGCCGATGGGCCTGCGTTTTGGTGGACGCCCGGGCAATTGCCCGGTCACCGAAGACTTATCCGATCGCCTTTTGCGCTTTCCGTTTTTCACCGGAATGAGCAGTTCGGAGCAAAGCCAGGTAATCGACGCCTTGCGTGCGTTTCGCTGCTAAAACAGCCGATTCTTGAGCGCGCGCCGATGAGTTATAACGAGCAGGTAATAAAGACCAGCGAGCAAAAGCAGCAATCTGCACGTGGCTTCGACACTTACGGATTACTGGCTTACCTGAGTATATCCGTTTTCCTGATCACTTGGATAACGCTCGCCAGTAAGAGCCTCAACTTTGGTACCGTAGTTTTTCTGTTCGCCCTACCATGGGCTCTGGTTCGAGCCGGCGGCATTATCACAGCTGGTTTGCGTTTTCCCTCCTTTTTTGCGCTCGATTTGCTGTTGGGAGTTACCGTTGTCTCAGTCACGGTGATGACTTGGACCTTCTTCGTGCCAGTCTCACTATGGGTTCTGCTGATCGCGCTTTTGGTCGCCCTCGCCACCATTCCGAAGCTTCTTCCACGACACCGGCGCGATCCGCTTTCCGCTTTAGGGCTGCTAAGCGTGATTGTTTCTCTGGTTGCAGCGACGGGTTGGTCTCACGATCTGATTCTTCCTGCAAGGCATGTCGGCGGCACCGTCATTTTCAAGCCGTGGTCGGATTTTTTTATCCACGCCACGTTTGTGGCCCGCAGTTTGCGAGCCGAAACTTTGTTTCAAGTAGGGAATTACGAGTGGAAGGGCTTTCCTGCAATCTTCTATCATTACGCGAGTTACTCCATTCCGATCTGTTTAGCGAAGGCCGGATCTCTTCCAGGTTATGCCACCGTTGTAGGCTTCTGGGCACCATTCGGATCGTTTCTCACAGGATTGGCCAGCTATGCCCTGGGTCGAGTGTTTTGGAGTCAAGCTGCGGGAGTTGCGGCTTTGGTAGCTACTTTCCTGTTACCTGATCTCTGCTTGTTAAACATCGCCCATCCTACTTATGGCTATTTCTGGCTGCAACACGCCGCCCCCGGAGGCTTGTATGGGGTAGCAGTTGCCGGAACCGCACTAATACTTATCGCCGAGGGAGTGCGCGAGGGACGCCGCGGATGGATAGCATCCGGAGTGATCGTAGGGGCGCTTGTGATTTTTTTCAAAATTCAGATCTTCGCCGCGGCTTTTCCTCTGCTGGTTTCTTTTGCCATTGTGGGCTGGCCGCCACGCAGGCAGTGGCAATGGTTCATTCTCGGCGGATGCGTCGCCGCGGGAATTGCGCTGCTTCCGTTCGCGAACCGTTTTTATATCGGACCGAACGTCCGATTCGATCTTTCCGGCAGCGTTTGGTACTGGCAGGTACTGGCAAAGCTGGCCAAAGGTACGACTGTCGAGAGTTGGTATCGCGTTTTCAATGCTGTTCACCCGTTTCCTTTACATCTGCCGCAGGCGATCGGGTTACTTTTGATTAATTCGTTGGGCCTCTTCGCGCTCGTTGCTCCAATTGTTTGGCTGTTCGTCGCATGGCGCGGGATGTGGCAGGTCTCCGAAGGAATTTCGCTGGGAGCGATAACGATCCTGTTGTTGATGACTTTTGGGATGGGTGGGACCGGCATTTCGGATAATGCACACGAATTCATACATCGCCCGTTCGTGTGGGCTTACTGGCTGGTAGGCTCCCTCGCTACCGGGCGCTTGTTTTCCATGCTCACAGCCCGTCGTCCGGAATTATGGACGCGGATCCTTGTGGTCAGCTCTATCGTCCTGACACTGGTTCCAGTGTGTTATGGCTCGGGGTTACAGCATGGCAAAGGATCCGTAGGTAATGTACGTTCCAATATTCACGTGGATCGCGGTCTGATCGATTGCGCGCGTTATATCAGAGAGCACCCGCCCGCCGACGCGATCGTGCAGGACTCGCAGTTGGACAAGTTCCTTATCGTTGGAGGATTAAGCGACCGACCCTCATTCGCCGCGAGAGTGGATGAGTGGACCAGACAAAGCAGAGCGTTCCGGGAGTCAGGATACAAAGAGCAGCTAGAAAAACTGCAAAAACTGCAGCAGGCCACAAACATTGCGGATTTGCAGCGCGCTGTTCGCGAAACGGGCATTCGCTGGTACGTAGCTCATCCGGATGATTCCAACATGTGGCCGGCCGAATTTCGGGATCAGCCGGCATTCGAGTCCAACGGCTATCGAGTCTACGACATGGAGCGTTGTTTCAATCTGCGCGGATAACATTAGGCGCGGCCTACTGTTTGAATGCGTGCGCTTCACGACCATTAAGCATTCAACGTCCAACGCTCAACATCCAACGTCCAACTCTCAATGAGCGGATCATGAATTCGGCGTTGAAAGTTGGGCGTTGAGCGTTAAGCGTTTGCCCCATGCAAACCTCTACCCAATCCTCGATCGATCTCCCCGGAATCAAAAAACTGCGCAGCGGCAAGGTGCGCGAAGTGTTCGACCTGGGTGAAACATTGCTCTTTGTCGTCACAGATCGGATCTCCGCATTCGACGTGATCCTTCCCGATCCGATTCCGAACAAAGGCGCAGTGCTAAATCAGATTTCCGCATTTTGGTTCAAGCGATTCGGTGACGTTCGGAACCACTTTGTCACGGCAAGGTTCGACGAGTTCCCGAAAGAATTGCAGCCGTTTCGGGAACAGCTCGCTGGACGTTCCATGATCGTTAAGAAAACCAAGCCCTTGCCGGTAGAATGTGTGGTGCGTGGCTATCTCGCTGGTTCCGGTTGGAAGGAATATCAGGAATCCCAGAGCGTCTGCGGCATCAAGCTGCCGCCAGGACTCAAGCAGGCGTCCAAATTGCCCGAGCCAATTTTCACCCCGGCCACCAAAGCCGAAACAGGTCACGACGAAAACATCGACATGAAACGATGCGCCGAGATTCTCGGCAAAGACCTGGCTGAACGCGTAAAGACGCTGAGTCTAGACATTTATTCGCGCGGCCGCGCCCACGCGGACCAGTGCGGGATCATCGTGGCGGACACGAAATTTGAGTTCGGTACCGTCGATGGAGATTTGCTTTTGATTGACGAATGTCTGACACCCGATTCTTCGCGCTTCTGGCCCAAGGACGAATACGCGGTCGGGCAGAGTCCCCCGAGCTTCGATAAGCAATTTGTGCGTGATTATCTGGAGACTCTGGATTGGGATAAAACTCCCCCTGCCCCGCGTTTGCCGAAGGAAGTGATCGAAAAAAGTTCAGCCAAATATGTCGAGGCGTTTCGCCGCTTGACGGGAACCGAGCTGGCAGACGTGTAAGCAGTTACCTCCCGGTCGTCATGTCGAGCGAAGTCGAGACATCCCGTGGCGAAATGTAAAGCATTTTCCTGGGATTTCTCGACTTCGCTACGCTTCGCTCGGAATGACATTTGCAAGACGCCTTGTAAAATAGGGCCGCCGCAAATTCGGTCCTCCGCATATTTCGACGATGCCTCACTCTCAGCCTGACATTCTGTTCATCATGACCGACCAGCAGCGGTTCGACACGATCGCTGCGCTTGGGAACCCGCACATTTACACACCGAACATGGATCGGCTGGTGCGAAGGGGGATCAATTTTTCAAACGCATACGCGACATGTCCCGTTTGCGTTGCTGCGCGCTACACCATCCGCACCGGATGTGAACCGGCGACAACCCGCGTTTTCAGTAATGCGAAGGCAGATGCTGCGGCCGGTCAGCCCTTGGAAATGGAAGCTCGTTGCGGGCCCTACCTGGGCCGGACAATGTCACGCCTCGGTTATCGAACGTTTGGAGTCGGGAAGTTCCACACAAATCCGTGGAACGAAGACCTCGGTTTCGAAACAATGTGGCGCTGCGAAGAAACGTACCACCCGCCAAATCGTGAAGGTGATGACTACGGTTCATGGCTGCAGCGGGAGAAGCCGGAGTTCGATTTCCTCGAGCAACCCATGGGCGAACGCACTGAAATGTTTTATCTTCCGCAGCGCAGTCCGCTTCCCGCGAATTTAGGCGGCGAATGGTGGACGGCTGATCGCACGATCGAAGAGATGGCAAAATCCGATGAGTCGCGCCCGTTCTTCGGATTTGTTTCGTTTGTTGGACCGCATCCGCCTTTCGCTCCGCCAATTCCGTTCAACCGCATGTACAATCCCGACCGATTGCCGGAACCTCTTCTCGGCAAAATCGAGGACGATCATTTGGACGAAGAAATCCCTTTCATGCGTCATGCCATTTGGGCGGATGCAATTAACCCAACATTAAGCAAAACCGTAAAAGCGCGTTACTACGGCGAGGTTAGTTATTTGGATTATTGCATCGGGCGAATTCTTGATGCTGTCGAAGCGCGACCAAACTCCGAGAACGTTCTCATCTGTTTTTTCTCTGATCATGGCGATCTGCTCGGCGACCATCACGGCTGGCAGAAACAAAACTTCTTTGAGGCGGCCTGTCGCGTTCCATTGCTGCTCAGTTGGCCGGCCGCACTGCCCACGGGAATCGAGCGAACTGAACTGATCAGCCTGGGAGATCTTTTCGGCATTGCGACCGGCGCTGCCGGCGGATGCGAGGTGCGCGAGGGGATTGACGTTCTGAAGATGCTGCGAGGTGAATTCGCGCCGCGCCAATATCTTATCGGGCTGGTTGAAGTTCCCGGCTCACAGGATTTCAAAGTCATGGTCCTGACAAACGACTGGAAATACATTTTCATGGCGAACGGCGGGCGGGAACAACTTTTCAATCGGAAAAATGATCCTAACGAGTTGTCCAGTTGCGTCAGCTCGTCACCAGCGATCAGGAATGACTTATACACTCTGGCCGTCAAAGCGTGCCGAGTTCCAGGTGCAAGTGACGCGCTCGATGGCGACAAGCTCTGCGCATTTCCATTCCGTCAACGGCCACCGATCCGTATTTATCAGTTTGACCGGTCGCGCGGCGTGTTCGGGTTTCCCAATAGACCTCAGGACGCGCTGAAAACTTTTGACCGTTTCACGTTGAGATCGTTGGACTGAAATGGAACACGCTTCAAGCGATCGCGAAGATCTGGGCCTCGGTCTTAAACCGGGCGACGCCCAGTATCGGGCCTATGTCGGTCCTCCGGAAGATTACGACTTGATCGCCGCTATGGCGTTCAATCTCCTGACTACGTTAGGTCTGCGCCAGCATCATTCTCTGCTTGATATCGGTTGTGGTTCGTTGCGGATCGGACGGCTTTTAATTCCCTACCTGAACCAGCGAAAATATTTCGGCATCGAGCCTAACGAATGGTTGGTCAATGAGGGAATCAGGCGAGAGCTCGGAGAAACGTTGGTACAAATCAAACGCCCGACATTCTTCTTCTCCGATTCTCCCGAATCGATTACTCAAGCGAATATCGCTTTCGATTTCGCACTGGCTCAATCGATCTTCAGTCATTGCGGCCTTGATCTGATCAAGCGGTGGTTGTCCGCGGTTTCAAATTCACTGGCTAAGGATGGAGTTTTGGTTGCCACGTTCTTGATCGGGGAGGAAGACTGTACAACAACAGGTTGGATTTATCCTGAGTGCGTGAATTACCGGCCGGCTACACTCGAACACGCAGCCAACGAGGTAAATTTGCGATTCGAAACCCTGGATTGGAAACATCCGCGCCAGACATGGGCGCTTTTTGCGGCACCGGAATTTGATTCCAGTTGGTTCAAAGATCGCCCTCTCACTTGGAATACAGGATTCGAGAATCTGCTTAGGCAAACAGAGAAACGACTTCGCACCAGTAACTCTCGCAGGTAAATGGTTTGATACGGAATCTCGGACCACCGGCGGCCAAGAGTGTCATGTTGAGCGAAGCGAAACATCTGTGGCTTTCTTCTCTCCCGTACGCACCAAAATCCGAGATTCTTCGCTTCGCTCGGAATGACAGGCGACGAAAACTCACTCGACGGTCCCGGCGCTTGGATTCATCTGTTACATTGCAGTAAGCATGAACCCCACGGGCACCGAAAAGATTTTTGCGACTCCGCGCAACGTGCAAGATGTCGCCGATTGTTATTTCTACCACACGATGGAACTCCCGGGTCTGGGAGTCATCGAA
>JBLMXH010000013.1:0-7520 GCA_050257685.1 Nitrospirota bacterium | reverse complement strand
TCATTTTCGATTGTCATCCTGAGTCGCGAAGACGACGAAGGATCTCTGGTTTTCTACCTGAACTCTCACACGCCGAAATAGCTTGAGATGTTTCGCTTTGCTCAACATGACAGTCAGGCCGGTTTTAGTTCCTCCTCGCCTGGCCTCGCCGGGTAACGCTGCTTCGCCTTCTCCAGCACTTGATCGTGCGGCGTCGGTTCCCATTCATAATCGTCCGGCTCACGATAATCTTTGCGCATCGGATAATCCTCAAACTCGTCCCACATCAAAATCCGGCGCAGATCGGGATGACCTTCAAAGCGAATGCCGTAAAGATCGAAAATCTCGCGCTCCTGAAATTCGCCGCTACGCCAAATCGGCGTCAGTGACGGTAAATGACTGCCATCTGCGCGATCTCTTGTGCGCATCCGAATGATGATCGGACCGTGTTTATGGGTGATCGAGTAAAGATGATAAACCGCCTCAAGGTACCCCGGGATTTTCTCCTCGGTGGTCTCGACGACCTCTTTTTCCTGATCGTCGACGATTTTCTTTACCTTCGATGTTTTCTTCACGACTCGATCGAGCCAATCGACGCCGGTGACATTTGAGCAAAAATCCAAACACAGCGCGGGATCCACGCGCAGAAATCTCGCTATCGCGAGCGCGTGCTCGTCATCGATCAGCAGGGAGTGCTGCTGCGACGGGCTGCCGTTTTGCACAATCTCGATCTTCGCGCCGGGCACAGCCGCTTCAATCCGGGATTTGATTTGCTCGAGAGTTTCCAAAACCGGTTACAAAAGTTAAAAGGGTTACAATTGTTACAAACGAAGCAGACTATCGAGCTCATCGAAATCTTCCGAATTTCCTTCGTTGGTTTCGCGAACACTCGTTGAACGGCTTCGAAGATGACGCAGGTAGCCGTTTAGGAGAATTAAAAGTCTGCGTGCCTGCTCCTTCAGCGTCTCTATTTGGCCAGCGGAAAGGTAATTCTCATCTAAACAGACGTTGAGATCATCGACAAGTTCCTCCAAGGAACCGCGCGAATGGAGAAAAAATCGTATCTGGTCGGGGTAGTGAAACCGCCCGTGTCCCTCGGCCATGTTATTCGTCAGTGATACTGCTGCGCGACGAATCTGACGGCCGAGATCATGTTTCTCAAGCTCTGGTAGATGCCGGCTGACCGCGTACATCGCTTTTCGGAATTCGCGGGCCGCCTTGTAAACTTCGAGATCTTCAAATGTTCGGAACGTCTTGGGGGTCATCGGCGCTGAGCCGTTTCCTTTTGTAACCTTGTAACCCATGTAACTCTTTTAACTTTCCCTTTCGATCGCCGGCGGCTGAAACACCTTCGGATTGGCCGACGGTTCCAGGTCGTGCTTGCCAAATCGCGGCACCGGAAATTCGCTTGGTTGATCTGGTTTGAGAAACTCGGCTTTATTTGCGCCGGTCAACTTTTGTTCGTCGATTTTGCGCTGGAGTTCCATGAACGCATGAAGCAATGCTTCGGGCCGCGGGGGGCAACCAGGAATGTAAACATCTACAGGGATATAGCGGTCGACGCCTTTGAGCACATTGTAGCCTTGTTTAAACGGTCCACCTGAAATCGCGCATGCGCCCATCGCTATCACGTATTTCGGATCAGCCATCTGGTTGTAAAGCCTGACAATTTGTGGCGCCATTTTCTTCGTGACTGTCCCGGCAACGATCATTAAATCCGCCTGCCGTGGTGATGGCCGGAAAACTTCACCGCCGAACCGTGCGATGTCGTAGCGGGATGCCGCAGCAGCGATCATTTCAATGGCGCAACAGGCTAATCCGAACTGCAGCGGCCAGATCGAATTTTGACGTCCCCAATTGTAGAGGTCCTGCATCTTCGTGACCCAGACTCCCTGCCTTTGCAGTTCGGTCCGTAATTGTTCGTCGATTTGGCTCATGAATCAGTGAAAGAGTTAAAACGTAAACTACGTCGTCCGTCTCACCCCTCGTTCCTTTTTAACAGTTTAACTCTTTTAACTTTTTTAACCAGCGCGTCAGCACGCGCTAACGCTGCCATTGCAAACATCCTTTGCCCCATGCCCAGATAAGTCCTTCGATGAGGAGTAGAAGAAAAACGAGGATCGCGATAAACGCTCCTATCGGCAACCCGGTGAATGCGACCGCAAACGGTATAAGAAACACAGCCTCAACGTCGAAGATCAAAAAGATTATGGCATACAGATAATATTGCGCGTGAAACTGAATCTGCGCGTCGCCGATCGATTCAACGCCGCATTCATAGGTCGAAGTCTTGTCAGGGCCCGGCTTTGCCGGTTGGAAAAATCGCCGCCACAGCCACGCCAGCGCCAATGGGACCAGCGGAAACACGAGCGCCACGCCAATGAAAATGACAATGAAGAAATACGGATGCGGATTCATTACCGTCACGTCAAGCGAAGCCAAACATGAACTCGTTGTCATGTCGAGCGAAGTCGAGACATCCCGTTGCAGAACATTTACGCTATTCGGCGGGATTGAAAGCCAGGCCTCGCGGACTTCGTCGCTGCATTGCAGGCTCGACGGAGCTCTGCCTTGCTCGGAATGACCCAACAATCAGAGATTCTTCGCTTCGCTCAGAATGACAATGCCTAATGATTCGGGGGATTCGAATTCGCTCGACGTGGCACGCGGGTTGTCCAACATCGAACACCGCGCGATACACTTCGCTCCCGACCGATAACGTCACTCCAAGTAGAACTGCACAAATCTCCGGACAACGATTAGCTCTCGTCTGACTTTCGTCCGAACCAACGTCGCTTTTTCGGCTTCGATTCTTCGGCCGGCGGCGCGGTGGGTTCCTCTTGTCGCGGAGCAGGAGCTTCGGCCTTTGGTTCTTCGCGCGTGTGCTGCTCAGCTTCAGGCGCTGTTTGCTGCGCTTTCGCCTCCGGCTCCTTGCGTTTCGCCTTCTTTTCCTTCTTCGGTTTTTCCTCGGTGATGTGCTCTGCATCGACCCACTCGATAAACGCCATACGCGCAGAATCGCTTTTCCGCGCGCCAAGTTTGACAATTCGAGTGTAACCGCCGTTCCGTTCGGCGGAACGTTGCGCGATGTCGTCGAATAATTTTTTGACTGCGTTTTTCTGCCGCAACACTGCCAGGGCCCTCCGACGCGCGTGAATCGAGCCGTTCTTACCGAGCGTCACCATCCTTTCGGCAACAGGACGAACCGCTTTGGCTTTGGCGAGCGTCGTTTTGATTCGTTGGTGTTGAATTAAAGCGCAGACCTGATTGGCAAGCAACGCCCGGCGGTGGTCAGCTGTGCGCCCCAGCTTGGTCGTCTTCTTTTGATGTCTCATACGCAGCGAAACACGATCTTCGCACAGACGTTTACTGTTGGCCAGCAGCCGGTGCAGGCGTTGGCGCAGCGCCATCGGCGCTCATTGGCAAATCGATCAGGCCCGACTCGAACTTCATACCCAGACCCAACCCAAGCTGTTGCAACTTATCCTTGATCTCATTAAGCGACTTCTTGCCGAAGTTACGATATTTCAGCATTTCGGCTTCGGTCTTCTGGGCAAGTTGCCCGACAGTCGTGATGTTCGCGTTATTCAAACAATTCGCCGCACGCACGCTTAATTCGATCTCGTTCACGCTCATGTTGAGCAGCTTCTTCAGCTTGAGATTTTCTTCGCTCACGCCGGCTGGCGTCTGATCGAATTCGATCACTTCCTCGTTGTAATGGACGAACACGTCGAGGTGATGACGCAAAATCGCCGAAGCTTGCAGGAGCGCGTCATCAGGAGTCAACCGCCCGTCGGTCCAGATCTCCAGAATAAGTTTGTCGTAGTCGGTGCGCTGACCAACCCGAGTGTTTTCCACCGCATACTTTACGCGCGTGACCGGTGAGAAGATGGAGTCGATCGGAATGAGGCCGATCGGCTGATCGGGCCGCTTGTTTTCCTCGCCAGTGGCAAATCCGCGGCCGACCCGTACTTCCAGTTCCGCGTCGAACTTATGTTTTCGGTCCAGAGTGGCGATCAGTTGTTTCGGGTTCAACACTTCGAAGCCTTGGATCGTCTGAATGTCGCCAGCAGTCACTTCGCCTTCCTTGTTCACATTGAGCGACAGTTTCTTCGGCTCATGGTCCTGACCGTCCAATTTGAATTTCACTTTCTTGAGATTGAGGACGATGTCGGTCACGTCCTCCACCACATTAGGCAATGTGGCGAACTCATGCTGTGCGCCGGCGATTTTTACCGCGGTAATGGCCGCCCCTTCGAGCGACGAAAGCAGAACGCGCCGGAGGGAATTCCCCACAGTGTGACCGTAACCGGCCTCAAACGGCTCGGCGGTGAACTTTGCGTAAGTATCTGTGGCCGTGCTCTCTTCTTTTGTGAGAGTCTTCGGCATTTCAAAACGACCGTAACGGATAGGCATATATTGATTTGAGATTGCCGATTGCCGATTTGCGATTTGATACGAGGAACAGCGTTGGCGATTCTCTTAACAATCGAAAATCTACAATCTTAATCTGCAATTACTTCGCCGGGTTCCCCCTGGCGAGCGCGATCTCACATCCAGCGACGGAGACCCAGGGACCAACGGCGTATTTTCAAAAACTCGCTGCGGAGCTTGGAATAAAGACTAAATCCGCAATTTTGCAAGGAACCGTTCGTATGCACTTCGCAATCATTAATTCTCATTACCACCGGTCTTCAGACCGGTGTCTATGGCGCGCCCTCGTTGCAAGAGCGGTTTCAAAGGCTTTAATCAGCTGGAGATCCTAAGCCGTTGAAATGGCTGCATGAAATGGTGCTTAGCCAGTGGCACCTGCCTTAAGGCAGGTGTTAATGAAAGAATTAGTTCAATGGTAGGTCGGGAGCGCCCGCCTGCAACGCTGTAGCATCCCCGGCAGGCCGGCGCGCCGATTCGTGCGTGCGGACGGCCCGGACGGCCGTCGCTCCCATCAGCTCTCGATCACATCATCTGGCAATTCATTGGTGTCTGCAGACGTTTTAGGGAAATGCCTCGCCAATACGGTCCCGATCTCCTTGAGTGCTTCGACTAGCGCGTCACTGAACCTTTCACTCTGAAAACGCGTTCGCATTTTGTCCACAATGTGTTGCCAGAATTCATCGCCGCACTTTTCGTGAATCGCATTGTCGCCAACAACCGCAAATTTATGAACACGCGGTGCGACAAAAATGAGCACTCCATTGCGATCACGGGTCTTGTGCATACCGAGCCGATGAAACTTCCGCTGCGCCGCAAGAAAAGGATCGCTTTTCAATTTCCCGCGCTGGATTAAAACGCGAATCTCACCGGAGGTTTTCGACTCGGTGTCGCGGATCGCTTGAATGATCCGGTCGTGCTCGAGTCTGTTGAGGAATTCTCGGGTTCGCATTTGATCACCAGCTCGATCCTGCACCGCCGCCGCCAAAACTTCCGCCGCCGCCGCTGAACCCGCTAAATCCTCCGCCACCGCTGTCACCGGACGACCAGCCGCCTCCGCCGCCACCTGGGATAAACACCGGGCCGCCTCCTGTCGATGAATAACCGTACCCGCCAAGTTTCCGGATTACGCGCGAAATGATAATCAGCACAATGACGAAAATGATGAATGGCAGGATGCCCAAAACACCGTTGCCGCGACTTTGTTCCGCAACAGTCTTTCCCGTCCCTTTGTATTCGCCACGAATCGCTTTGCAGATCAGATCGATCCCGGTTGCCAGTCCCGCCTCGTAATTGCCAGTCCGAAACAATGGCTTGATGTGACGTTCGGTGATGTCGAACGCGGTCGCATCGGGAAGCGCGCCTTCCAAGCCGTAACCGACCTGGATAAACATCTTGCGGTCCTGGACGAACACAAAGAGAACCACACCATTGCGCCGCTCCTTTTGGCCGACGCCCCACGTCTGTGCGACGCGTTGGGTGTAGTCGGCAATATCCGAGTCGCTCTGCATCTTCGGAAAGACTGCTACCACGACCTGGTCGGAAGTATCTCGCTCGAATTGAGCGAGTTGCTCGTTAAATCGAGATGCTGCTTCTTTCGAGACCACCCCGGCGTAATCATTGAAGTACCCGGCGGGCTTTGGCGGAATTACTTCCGCGGCATGCACATTGATCGCGAAGAGAACGAGCGCGAGAATCATCGGGAGCGCACGCTTCCAGCGTGTTGCGTTCGGCATCCTGCCGAACGCTCTTTCACCTGTTAATCTGTGTTCGGCAAGATGCCGAACACTGTCGGCTGGAAGCCGGCGCTCCCCACCGCGTTTCGGCACTCTCACATTATGGCGTCGCTGCCGGCGCCGGAGCGGGTGTTCCGAAATTGAACTGCACCGGTGGCGGTTTTTCCGCGCCCGGTTGCGCAGCGAAGAACGGCTTCGGCGGAAAACCAAGCATGCCCGCGATCAGATTTGTGGGGAAACTGCGCACCGCTACGTTGTAGTCCTGCACCGTCTTGTTGAAGTTGCCGCGCTCGACGGAAATTCGGTTCTCAGTTCCTTCCAATTGCGCCTGCAGACTCAGAAAGTTCTGGTTCGCTTTTAATTCCGGATAGCGCTCCGAAACGAGAAGCAAACGCGACAAGGCGGCGCTCAACTGTCCCTGTGCGGCTTGAAACTGTTCCAGTTGTGCGGCGTCGGCCGGCGCTTTGTTCGGATCGAGTTGCATTTGGACGCGACCGACACTGGCGCGCGCATTCGTTACTTCGACGAGCGTTGATTTCTCGAAATTGGCCGCGCCCGATACTGTGTTCACGAGATTGGGGATTAAATCGGCGCGACGCTGATAGACATTTTGCACCTGCGCCCAGCTTTGATCGACAGCTTGTTGCAACCGGACAAGACGATTGTAACTGCCTCCGATCGCAATTGCAGCCACTACGACGACGAAAAGCAGAATGGCTATGAGGACTCCGCAACCGAGCGCGAATTTGTTCATAATGTTATGGTTAACCGTGCTCGACTATTTTTCCAAGACCGGAGTGATTTGCGAAGCGACGACCTTCCATTCACCGGCCTTCTTCACAAATGTGTCGGTCCACACGAATTTTCCGCCGAGAAGATGTTGGTTTCCCTTATGTGCTTTGATCATGCCTTCGCCCACGACGATGCCAGTGTCGCCATAGAGACGAACTTGCAGGTCCTGAATTTTGAATTCGGAGAACACGATGTCAGTCATACTTTTCAGATCGGCTCGCTTGTTCACGATACTGCCATCCGGCCAGACGATCGTGCAATCTTCACTCTCAAGCTGCCGCGTGTATGAACTGTCGCCTTTGATGCGCGCTTCCGCCCATTCGTGCTGAATCTTCATGAGCGCCTGCTCCTCGTGCGAATGATCTCCCATGGTGCTTTGATCGTTTGCCAGACCAACGAACAAGTCAATCCTGCACGTTCATTCGCTTCGTCCAAGAACCAGTCGTAGGAACTGTGCGTCCGAAAAGTTTCCGCCCGATCCTTGCCGGACAATGACTGCTTTCAACGACGGAAGAATGAACAGCCGCTGGTAATGTGATCCAAGCGCCACCGCCATGTCCGCAGGCGCATCCTTGCAGATGC
>JBLMXH010000012.1:0-14140 GCA_050257685.1 Nitrospirota bacterium | reverse complement strand
CGGTGATAATGCCGCCAATTACTGTCGTTTGCCAGTCATCATTGGTAGCTATCACTGCTCCGGCGCCATTGTGCAGTTCCAAGGTCGGATTAGCCAACGCATTGGTGATCCCATACTGCGTGAGCTCAGGACCAATGGCCCGAATGATCACCCTCTTTGGTCCTGTGCCTTGAACAATAAAACCCCCAATCATCACGTTGTCGCCCGTTTGGACAAAGCTTCGGGTACTGATGTTACCAAGACTTGGCGGAGGTGCCGGACCCGTCTGAGCCAGGTTATAGCCGATAACATCGAGGTTAATGCCTTCGGGCGACGTCGCCGATATGTCGGAATACTGCCCCGTACACAGAAATGCGTTTTGCACGTAGGGATGCGTCTGGGGACACGTGGCGCTTAGCCAACCAGAAACAGGCCCATTTTGGTTGTTGTTGAAATCGATGATGTTAGTAACGCCACCGTCGATGGAAAAATAGCGGCGCGCCGCGAGATCTTTGTTCCTATTGCCCGGTGATAACCAACTGAACAGATCATCGGGTGTAAAGTTGCCCGCATTGTAGAGAAAGCCCATGACGTTGTCGATTTCTTGTTCAATTGAACGTTGCGCGTCTATCCTGTTGGCGTCGGTGGGTCGAGTGAACTGAAACAGGCTCGCCGAATTAAGTGTGACGATCCCATCATAGGGCCCGCCTGCGCCGACGGTCCCGTCCGCGAACATCGCCGGTGGAGTGTTCAGCCCCAGAGCTCGCCCATTCGCGCTGGTTCCGATAAAACCCACGGATAATGCATTGGCCGGCAGACTCGCGACCGCAACACTGTCATTGCTGGACGTCGCATCAGCTCTCAAAGCATTGATCCAAATGTTCCAGCCCACTGGGTAGACGACTGTGAGAGACAGCGAGAATCCGCTTAAGGGAGTGCCGTCAGGCAGAGCCGTTGCGTAGCGGAAACGAATCTGGATGGTGATTGGATCGGTGAACAGCGACTCATAAATTGAGATTGCTCGGTTGATTGTCGCTTCGATCCTAGCCGCGTTTGGGTCTCCCGTAATAGAACTGTCGAAGGTCGGCTGAATCGTCAGACCAGTGGTAGCCTCAGTAGTGACCGCGATGGTTTCCGTGTAACCGGCCATGCTCCTCACGCCATAGGCGCGAACCCGGTAATAGTAGGTCGTGCCCCGTTTCAGTCCGGTCACCGTGCGTCCAGTCGCATCGCCGACATCTAAATCGTGATAACCATCCACATAACTGTCGAACGCGCTGCTGGTGGAAACATCGAGTAGATATCCCTTCGCACCGCTCACGGGCTTCCAAGTCGCCATAAAGCTGCTCCGCGTCGGCCGCGGCGGCGAAACTGGGTCACTATCCGCTGAGAGGCCGCTCGTAATCGGAAGCTGGAAAGATCTTTCCGGTTGAGCTTGCGTCTCACGCACCCCGGTTCCCGCTACGGATCGGCGTGCTTCCGGACTAGCGGTCTGTCCTGACCCTCTGACGGCGGCGGCAACAGCGAGTGCCGCAAGAACGCAAACCAAAGCAGAAATCCGTATGTGAAATTTGCGTCCCATTTTCCCCATCAACAAGGTCGCCAACTGTAGTTACACATTCTGATTGCACAAGTCCAAAAACGGGAGGCATCGACTATGATCGCCGGCATATAACCACATTTCCGCGAGTTGCTCTCGCGTCACCTTGTCCTGGCGAAGATCGGCAATTCCAAGGTAGTAATGACTGCACAAGTCGAAACACGCGCCGATCCCGGCTTCCATGATTCGCATACGACGTCCTTCATTACATCCGTCCGCGTCGTTTATAGAAATTGTACCTGTCGATTATTGATTCGACGTATCGGCGCGTTGCGGGGAAATCGATGTTTCGAAGAAATTGGCGTTCCGGTATCTCAGCAAGATCGTTTCCACCGCTCCAACGTTGTGCACGACTGGCGCCGGCATTGTACTCCGCCAAAGCGAAAGGAATCGAATCGGACTGATGGGTCCAGTGTTCCATGGCCCGATGCAAATACCAGGTGCCCGCCTCCACATTTGTCTTCGGATCAAAAAGTTGGTCCGCATTGAAACTGGCGATCTTGTTTTCGCGCGCCCATTCGTTGGCTGCTCGTTCGCTTACTTGCATCAGGCCGCGCTCTCCATGACTGCCGTACTTTTTTGGATCGAACCGGCTCTCGCGCCAGACGACGGCTTTCACCAGCATGGGATCCAGATGCTGTTTTAACGCAACGCTGCGGATGAGCCTGTCGTACTGATGAAAGCGGGCCGGGCTCATCCATTCGTAAAATGTGTAGAGCGGATCCCCGGATTTCAGTGCGAGATAAGCAAAGGCCGCGGCGATTGCCAGCAACACGCACAGAACCAGTTTGAACAGGAATTGTATCATTCAACTCGTGCTACAATAGCCGATTACAGAATTACGGACACGAGCACGAGCATGAATCATGAGCATGGGACGCGCTACATTCGGGTGATCGTTGATCGGGCAATCCATCGAGAGCTCGATTATTCGGTGCCGGAAAGTTTAGCCGGGCGCGTCGGAGTCGGCTCGCGCGTGCGGGTGCCGTTCCGGGATAAATCCGCGTTGGCGACGGTCGTGGCGATCCCTGAGCAAAGTGACGCCAAAGGCATCCGACCGATTGAGGCGATCATCGGCGAAGCACCGGTCTTGAGCGAGCCGTTGCTCGAACTGGCGAGATGGATCGGCACGTATTATTGCTGCCCGACCGAAACGGTGATGCGCAGTGTGCTTCCGCAAGTGATCCGTCACGCGAAAGTCGGCTGGAAAAAACAGCTATTCGTTCAACCTGCACACAACGTGGACCCGGACGAAATTGAAAAACTGCGAAGACGCGCGCCGCGTCAAGCCGAGCTGTTAGAGGCCATTTTGAAGCTGGAAAAACCGATACGCGCGGCCGAGCTTCTGCGGCAAACCTCGCTCGATAACCAAACGTTGCGCGCTCTCGTAAAGCGTGGCTTGGCTGAGTTGCGCGAGGAAGCTGTGCCGCGCGATCCGCACGGTGACGAAGAATTCATTGCGACGTCCAACCTCGTCCTGAACGAGGAGCAGACACACGGCCTAAATGAAATCGCTCGAGCACTCGATGCCCCAGAGAGCGCCCGCCCGGTTTTGCTCCACGGTGTCACTGGTTCCGGCAAGACGGAAATTTATCTGCAGGCTATCCGCGCGGCACTCGACCGCGGACGGACAGCAATTGTTCTCGTTCCGGAAATTTCGCTTACGCCGCAAACAGTAGAACGCTTCAAAAGCCGGTTCGCCGAGGTGCAGGACGACGTCGCTGTTTTGCATAGTCACTTGTCCGAAGGCGAACGCCACGACGAATGGCATAAAATTCATTCTGGTCGCGCGCGGATTGTCATCGGCGCGCGCAGCGCGGTTTTCGCGCCTCTGAAGAATCTCGGGCTGATCGTTGTCGATGAAGAACATGAAACGACCTACAAACAGGAGGAAGCACCGCGATATCACGCCCGCGATGTGGCGGTCGTGCGTGCGAAGATCGAAAAATGCGTCGTCGTTTTGGGCAGCGCTACACCGTCGCTGGAGAGTTATCACAATGCGATAGTCGGCAAGTACCGGCTCGTTACGCTCACGCAGCGCGTGGATCGAAAACAAATGCCGCTCATACGCGTTATCGATCTGCGCCAGGAACGACGAAAGGAAAAGAGAGCCGCGATCCTCTCCGAAAGATTATCGCAAGCTATTTCCGGTCGACTCGAAAGACGAGAGCAGACGATTTTGTTTCTGAACCGACGGGGGTTTTCCACGTCGCTGCTATGCAGCAATTGCGGTGAAGCGCGCAACTGTCCGAATTGCAGTGTCGCGCTCACGTTTCATCGGCAGCCATCAGTCGCGGGACGATTGAGCTGCCATTTGTGCGGCCACACCGCGGCTGTTCCCAAAAAATGCCCGGCTTGCGGACAAGACGCGCTGATTTATCACGGCTTTGGCACTGAGAAAGTGGAATCAACCGTTGCCCAACTTTTCCCCAAAGCGGTGGTGCGCCGGATGGATGCCGATTCGATGACGCGCAAGGAAGCGTATCGCGAAACGCTGCGGAATTTCCGCACCGGAAAGATCGATATTCTCGTCGGCACACAAATGATCGCGAAAGGCTTGCATTTCCCGAACGTGACGCTTGTCGGCATCATTAACGCCGATCTCGCCCTGCATCTACCTGATTTCCGCGCGGGCGAACGCACTTTCCAACTTTTGACTCAGGTGGCAGGGCGCGCCGGACGCGGCGAAACGGCCGGCGAAGTTTTCGTGCAAACCTACACTCCGTTTTCGCCGTCCATTCAATTTGCGCGTCACCACGATTTCGCCGGCTATTTCCAGCAGGAGCTCGAATTTCGTGAACGTTGCGATTTTCCGCCGTTCAGTCACGCGATTCTAATCACGGTGCGTTCTGCTCACGAAGGGCGCGCCAAACTTTCGGCCGAAACCTTAAAGCGCCGACTGAGCGAAGCGTTGCCCAAAGAGTTCATACTAGGCGACGCAACGCCTGCGCCGCTGGAAAAATTGCAAGGCCAATTCCGTTTTCACATTTTGATCCGTGGCGAAGCCATCATGCGGCTGAGCCGTCTCGGCCGCGAAACTCTCGACAAACTCCCGTTCCCTGAAGACGTCACCGTGACCGTTGACGTCGATCCATATCAGCTGCTGTAATCGCTGGGGAGCGCACGCGTCTCGCGTGCTGGCGATCGCGTCCTGGCGATCGCGAACTCTCCAAGCCGCTCTTCTCGTCCCGTTCCCGCGTAACGTATCTTCGCAGCTTGAAAACTGCAGTCTGTCGCCGCGTGAAGATCATCAAAGGCGTTGCTCTGATAGTAGCAGCCGTTTTTGTCAGTCGGGCCATTTCGATCGGCTTAAATCCGGCTTTCCCGCCTTTATCCCCCGCCAGCGTCGAGTGCAAAGTGAACCGGGTGTTGCGGTTTATGGCACCATCAAGGACCATTTCGGCGAGGGCGTCGAAACGTGCGAGCGAGGCGCTCGCGCTCCCCGGAATTTCGCCTAGCGCTTCTCCTGTGGCGGCAATACGCGACCATATTCGGAAGCTTTGCCGCACATTTCGAAATAGAGATATGCTTCGAACGCGATCTCGCTAATGGCACGCTCGGCAGCTCGTTCGTCGCGGTCGTAAGCAGTCATTACGCTGACCACAAACGGCCGATTTGGCGCAAAAACGATACCTGAATCGGTCCGCACTGCTTCTAATTCTCCGGGTTTATTCGCCACCTCAACATTCTCGGGCAGAAGACGCGGGATGTAACTCTGCTTCAATGTGGAGAGCTGTTTGATGACGGCCGTAGTCGTTTCCTTGTCTAATATCTTTTCTTTGTAAATGGCTTCCAACAATCGGACCATTTCATCCGGCGTCGCGACGTTCTCGTCCCCGCGCCGAGCTGCGGCGATGTCGATCATTTTCCGGCGCAACATTGTTTTCGACAGACCGAGGCTGCGAAGCGTCGCGTTTACATTATCTTTCCCTACGCGGTCGATCAGAATGTTGGCAGCTGCGTTGTCGCTCACAGCAACCATGAACTGCGCCAGATCGCGATTGGTGACATGCGTTACGCCTGCCGTAAGACCAGCCATGACTCGGCTGTCTTCGACCAGGTCCTTAGGATCGAACGTGTAAGTGTCATCCAATCTCGCTTTCCCTTTCGCACCCGAGCGCGTCTCCTGGTCTTGACGATACAACTCCAACAGAACCGCGATTTTGATTGAGCTTGCAGTTGGAAAGACGCGATCACCATTAACTGAAAGAATCCGGCCATCGGTCAGGTCGAGGATGGCGGTCCCCATGGCGCCATCGAACTTGTCGGCGATAGCGCGGACACGGCTCTCAAGCTTTTTCCAGAGCAAATCGCTGCCAGTGTCGCGCGAAATTGCGTCGGATTTCTGCTGCGCCGAAGCAGTCGTTGCGACCACAAAGGCCATGGCCAAAACAGCAAGCTTCATGTGCTGATTTTCGCCGTAGCAGATTCGCTGAGTCGAGCGCGATTTTTTCGCAGTGCGGCGATCCCGCAACCGCGGGACCGCTTTTCGGAATTCGGTACGCCGTATCCGTCCTGTGTGACAGGACACGGACGCCTCTGCATGCTCCGAAGACTCGTTCTCTGCCTTCGATTACGACAAGTATGACAGTCGCTGTTCCTTTTACGGCACAATCGCAAATACCCGCGCGGGAAAACCGGAGCCGCCTTTCGGTTTGGGAAAACTGACGACGACCAGCGCGCCCGCTTCAGGAACTTGATCAAGATTCGTGAGCAACTCGATTTGATAATGATTCGTGCTCAAGATGTAAGTCTCCAGCGAGTAATCTTCCCTAGTTGTGGCGCGTCCTGGATCGGTATCAGTGGTTTCGTGCCCCGAGGCGGTGATTTTGCGATCCTCGTAAAGATACTTCAGCACAGGCAAGCTCCAGCCGGGATAATGCGCGACGCCCTGCGCGTCTTTGTTTTCCATTTTTGCAACATCAGGCCATCGTTTCGACCAATCCGTGCGCATCGCTACAAAGGCGCCGGCGGGAATTTGGCCGTGATCTTTCTCCCATTTTTTCACGCGGTCGAGCGAGAGCGTATAATCCGGATTTTTCGCAGCTTCCTCATGCACATCGATCACCACCAGCGGCAGGATCATTTCTTTCGGGTCGATCTGATCAACCGTGCGGAGACCCTTGATGAAATGTGCCGGCGGATCAACGTGTGTGCCCCATTGTCCGACATGGGTAAAGAGTTCTGAGAAAAAACCGGATCCCAATGTGTCCGGACGTTTATCGTACCAGTAGATTGTTTTACGCGTTTCATCCGGAAAACCAGGCCAGCGAGGAATTCCCGGCGCAAACTCATGCGTTAGGTCGACGTATTTCTTCGACGCGAGCACTTTTTGGATTCTCCAAAGTTGTAGGGCGTCTGTGTCAGACGCCAAGTGATTGGATTCGGTACCTGACACAGGTGCCCTACAGAGCAACCCAATCAGAACCGAAATCAGTGCGGCGTACGAACTTTTCTGCATCCCGAATTTGTTAAAGTATCTTCCAGCAATTCGCTAATAAGTTTGAATAACTTCAAATAACTGCCGATCCGTTTTCATAACGAACCATTGTCGCTGCAGCGCACAGATATTATTAACAGCTCTTTTGCACTCGAATTTGCCAAGGCAAGCGCCGAGACAGATTTATGTTATTCACGCACTTTAGAAGAAGAAATCTTGTTTAAAGGAAATTCAAATCATCTTCTTGCGGTGTGAAAAACTTTCTTCCCAACGGATGAAACGCTTTCGTGTTCTCGATCCAGATCTTGCCGATCCCGGCGCGAAAGCTCTTTGTGCGTTGGCGGTCATGACCAAGGTACCACAACCCGGACGAGTGAAAACGCGATTGACCCCGCCGTTAACACCGGAGCAAGCAGCCGAACTAAACAAATGTTTCCTTCGCGATACAGCGGTTGCGATTTCAATTGCCAGTAGCGGCGGTCTCCGACCGCCGAAAGTTGGCAGCGCTCGCATACCCGCCGGTGCTCACAGAGCGCCGCCACAGGGTTGCGGAATTGCCGTCTACACGCCTGTCGGCGCTGAATCGGCTTACATAGATATTCTCCCGGCCGATTTCAGTTTGTTGCCGCAACGCGGGGATAACTTTGGTGAGCGCCTGTATTTCGCGGTCGAGGATTTGTTCAAATGCGGTTTTGGATCGGTGTGTCTGATCGATTCCGATAGCCCAACTGTGCCCTCCGAAAACTTTGCAGAAGCTGTTGGACTCCTAAGCGGGAGCGGCGATCGCGTTGTTCTCGGTCCGAGCGATGATGGAGGATATTATTTGATCGGATTGAAGAAACCGGACCGCCATTTATTCGAGCAAATTGATTGGAGCACCGAACGCGTGCTCAATCAGACAATCGAGCGCGCCACCGAGATCGGAATCGACATCAGACTTCTACCGACCGGATATGATGTTGATGACGACGCGAGCTTGCGGCGCTTACGTCAAGAATTACTGGCCGACAAAGCGTTGCCAGATATCGCGCCATACACTCGGGAATTTCTGGCGAGCCTTGTAGGGCAACGAGAATTGTAGGGCAGCGCATCGCCTGCCGGAACTGGCAACCGAAGCGGTTGCTCTACAACGGATGCACCGGTAGCCTCACGCACAATGGCGAAACACGCGCTCGTCACCGGTGCTGCTGGCTTGATCGGCTCGCACGTTGTCGATCTTCTCGTGCGCGAAGGTTGGAAGGTGCGCGCATTTGATAATCTTGAGCGCCAAACGCACCGGCGTGGAAAACCGGTATGGATAAATCCCAACGCGGTATTCGTACACGACGACATGCGGAACCGCGATGCGATTACTGCCGCGCTCGATGGCATCGACGTCGTTTTTCACCAGGCCGCGTACGGCGGGTACATGCCGGAGATCGCGAAATACGTGCACGTGAATTCGTTCGGCACGGCACAGATGCTTGAAGTCATTCGCGAGAGAAATCTTCCGATCAAAAAGATCGTCGTTGCCAGCTCTCAGGCGGTTTATAGCGAGGGTGCGGGCGAATGTCCTAAGCACGGATTGGTCTTTCCAGCCGTGCGCCCGATTTCGCAATTGCGGATCGGCGATTGGCAGGTGCACTGCCCGATCTGCGGAGCGATCACAAAAAGCGTGCCCACTCCGGAGAACGCTCCGGTGGGCGGAGAAACTGTTTACGGCCTGACGAAAGTTGACCAGGAGCGGCTTGTGTTGCTCTGGGGAAAACAGATCGGCATTCCGACAGTGGCGCTGCGTTATTCCTGCACGTACGGACCTCGCCAATCGATCTTCAATCCCTACACCGGCGTCATTGCGATTTTTTGCACCCGCCTGCTGAATAATCTCCCGCCGGTGCTTTACGAGGACGGAGAGCAAACGCGTGACTTTTCTTTCGTCGAAGATATTGCGGGCGCGAACTTACTCGCTGCCGAAACCGACAAGCTGGATGGACTACCTGTAAACATCGGCAGCGCTTGTGGCACAACGATTCGCGAGATCGCGGAACGACTTGCCGACATCCTGAAGATCGACATCCCGCCCGAGATCAACGGTGAGTTTCGTCCGGGCGAGATGCGCCATCTCACCAGCGATACGACGTTGGCGCGGTCTGCCGGCTACACGCCAACAGTCGATCTCGGCGAAGGTATCTCGCGTTACATCGACTGGATCAAACAGCAGTCGGATATCCGCGATTACTTCAGTGAAGCGAGCGATATCTTGAAGAACAAAGGCATCGTTCATCGCGTAGCCAGATGAACCTTGCCAGTACCATTCCAGATTTTGATACACCGGTCGTGGACCACGCGCGGAAGGATTTTCCGCTACTGGACGCAGACATGACGGTTGGCCAAGCGCTGGAGCGGATCCGGCGGGAGGGCGTCGGCGAGCGCGTCATCTATTTTTATGCGATCGACGGCGAGAAACGGCTCGTGGGTGTCGTGCCGACGCGGCGGCTGCTGACAGCTCCACTGGAAACCGCGCTGCACGAAGTGATGGTGCGGCGCGTCGTGGCGGTTCCGGCCAAGGCAACGCTGCTCGACGCTTGCGAGTTCTTCGTGCTTTACAAATTTCTCGCTTTTCCGGTGGTAGACGAACAACGACGCGTGGTTGGAATCATCGACGCGAACTTGTTTGCCGAAGAGATTTTGGAAGCTGGCGATACTGAGGATCGCAGTCGCGAGACGATGCCGGTCGATCCGGAGTTTTTTGCGGCGCTCGGCTTTCGCCTGGAACAAATTCGCGGTGTATCGGCGTGGCGCGCCTTTCGATTCCGTTTTCCGTGGCTGCTCGTGACAGTGACAGGCGGAACACTCTCGGCCCTTCTGGCGGGCTTTTTCGAAGCAACGCTGGCCGGCAGTCTGATCATTGCGTTTTTTCTGACAATGGTGCTGGGATTAAACGAGAGCGTCAGTATGCAATCGATGAGCGTGACGATTCACGCATTGCGCTCGGTCACCGTAACCTGGGATTGGCTAGCGCCCGCGTTTCGTCGTGAACTGGCAACTGCAGCGCTGCTTGGCATTTTTTGCGGGTTTGTGGTCTGCATCATCGCCTGGGTGTGGCACCACGATGTGCGGGCGGCAGTCGTTATCGGCGGAAGCATTGCGCTCTCGCTGGTCACGGCATGCGCACTCGGTTTGGCTGTGCCTTCGCTTCTGCATCGGTTGAACCTCGACCCGAAAATCGCTGCCGGACCGGTCACACTTGCGTCGGCCGACTTCATAGCCCTGGTGATTTACTTCACCAGCGCGTGGCTGGTTTTGAAGTAGCGCGAGCCTCTGGCTTGCGAGTATTTTGGATCTGGCAAGCGAGGACGCTCGCCCCACCTTGAGTTCCGGAACCGGTACAACTAAGGGCATACACGACGATGTTTGTCTCGGTCATTATTCCCGCGCTAAATGAAGAGGAACCGATCGCCGGCGTGGTTCGCGAATGCCTGGCGACCGGCGTGATCACGGAAGTGATTGTTGTTGATAACGGCAGCACCGACCACACCGTTGAACGCGCGAGCGAAGCCGGCGCGCGCGTGGTAACCGCGCCGCGTGGATATGGCCGTGCATGCGCGGCAGGCGTTCGCGCGGTTTCAGCGGAATGCGATATCATTGTCTTTCTCGATGGGGACGGCAGCGACATTCCAGCTTTCATACCTCAGCTCATCGAGCCGATCGCGCGCGGAACGCACGATTTCGTAATTGGTTCGCGCACGCGCGGCCAGCGCGAACCCGGAAGCATGAATTTCCAGCAGATTTTATCCGGGCGAATTGCCGGATGGATAATGCAACTACTCTACGGCGTTCGTTACACCGACATGTGTCCGTTCCGCGCCATCCGACGTGATGTGCTCGCAAAGCTTGGTATGCGCGAGCAAACATACGGCTGGAACTTGGAGATGCAGATGAAAGCCGCTCGTGCTGGGCTGCGCATTCTTGAAATCCCGGTGAATCACCGGAATCGCGCCGGTGGCGAATCAAAAGTGTCGGGCACGTTGCGCGGGACCTTCGTGGCCGGCACTCGCATCATCGTAACGCTCGTACGGATAGCGTTATCTGGGGAGCGCACGCGCCCCGCGTGCAGTGATCGGCGCCCCGCCGATCGCCGGCGAACCAGGAGCTAACGGAAACAGAGAGTGATTTCTTTGTAACGCGTTGGCGCTAAAGTTTCAGCGAGCGCGCCGCTGCGGCCGATGCCCGCCAGGGCGGGTAAACTGTGCACCGGCCAGGGTTTTCAAACCAGCACACGGGGGCGCGTGCGCTTCCCACAACGCTGCGAAATTCCGTCTGGCGATTCCAATGTCCGCATGTAGCGTCGCCCATGGTTTCAATGCTCGATTTGGAGAGATTCCGCGCGACGCCGCTTACCCGTGAGCCGTTTGAGTTTCTAATTGTGCCGGAATTTGTGAAATCCGATGCGCGCTCGGCGATTCACAACGATTATCCCCAAGTAGACCGGCCCGGCAGCTTTCCCCTCGGCGAAGTTAGCTACGGATCAGCATTTGCGCAGCTCATCGAGGAAATGCGCGGTGACGAATTTCGTAACGCGTTCCAGGAAAAGTTCGGTATCGACCTAACGAATCGACCTGATATGATCACCGTGCGCGGCCGTTGCAGCGAAAAGGACGGGAAAATCCACACGGACTCGGAGACAAAGATCATCACGATCCTGATCTACATGAATGCTGGTTGGGAATCGTCCGGTGGCCGGCTTCGATTGCTCCGCTCGGGAAACAATCTCGATGACATGATTGTCGAGGTCCCGCCAACGGAAGGGACGTTGCTCGCATTCCGGCGCAGCGATAATTCGTGGCATGGCCACAAGCCGTTCTCGGGTCCAAGACGGGTGATTCAGTTCAACTGGGTGACGAGTGAGGCCGTGGTACGGCGCGAGCAGAACCGCCATCGCTTTTCGGCCTGGATCAAAAAGATCCGAGGCGCGTTATCAGGCGAGAAGAAGGCGGCGTAGAACTGCGGAGGAAAAACGCCCAACGCCCAACGCCGAACGTCCAACACACAACCCCCGAAATTTGACGTTGGGCGTTGAGTGTTGAGCGTTGGACGTTGACTCGGAATCTCTTCGCCACGCACCGCAATTGAAGACCCAGACCCATTCCGTGCATTCAAGCCAGTCGGACCTCCAATCCGCCGAGTTCTCGCGCATTTTGCTGATCAAACCATCGGCGCTCGGCGACGTTGTGCATACTATCCCGGTATTGGTAAAATTGCGTGCCCGTTATCCCCGGGCGCGAATTGACTGGCTGATCACGCCGGAGAACGCCGAGGTCGTCCGTCATCATCCCGCGCTCTCGAATGTGGTCCTCTTTGCGCGTCGAGATTTCTCGAAGCCGGGCCAGAGATGGCGCGCCATACTCGGCTTTTTCGATCTGCTCAAACAAATCCGGCGCGCGAAGTACGATCTCGTGGTCGACATCCATGGCCAGGTGCGTTCGGCCTTGTTCGCGCTCATCAGTGGAGCGCCAGTGCGTATCGGATTTGATCGACCCATCAAATTCTCGCGCACAATTTCTGCTGAGCACGATCTCAAGAACATTCCGAACCACGGCTGGCGTGGAGCGCGCGAAGGTTCCTGGATCGCATACACTCACCGTATTGCTATTCCCACGCTCGATGTTCACGCCATTGATCGTTACCTTTGGGTCGGATCTCTACTTGGTTTCGATGATGAACCGCCGGACCTGGCAATTCATTTGTCACCGGAAACAATCCGCACCGTCGAGCGATTGCTCGAGGAACACGGCGTGCATCCTGGCAAACCGCTGGTTGTTCTTGTGCCCGGCACAATTTGGCAAACAAAGCACTGGACCATCGAAGGATTTGCCGGTGTCGCCCGCGAGTATCTTCGCGAAGGATTTGCGGTTGCTCTCGCCGGTACGAAACGCGATGAGGCGCGCTGCCAGAAAATCGCTGCCGCCGCGCCGGGAACAATTAATCTTTGCGGTAAAACTACTCCAGCAGATCTGGCGGGCCTGATCCAACGCGCCGAAGTGACTATTACGAACGATTCGGGGTCGATGCATGTCGCCGCGTCACTCGGCAAACCGATGGTCAGTGTGTTTGGTCCGACAAATCCGGTTCACATCGGACCGTACCACAGGCCGGAATCGGTCGTGCGCATCGACCTGCCGTGTTCACCCTGTAATTACCGTCGGCTGAGCCAGTGTCCTTTCGATCACGCCTGCATGAAGCAAGTCACGTCCGCCATGGTCGTGGAGCGCGCGCGCAAAATTCTCGCTGCGCCAAAGATGCAGAGCGATAGCGCTGTATAGAAATCCGCTGAGGACAGCGGACACTACAGCACGACAAAAGCGATGCGAGGGCGCATCGCACTCCCAAAGCTTCGCGAAACGGAAACAGTGCCCGTGATAATTTCTCCACGCACTGGTTTTGAAGTGCGCACCCGTCCTTGCGTCGCTTTCTTTTACTGCGCGTGCAATTTGATTTTCTTGCGCCATTTAGCTCGTAACATCGGCATTGTGACTAGACCAAAAGCGATCGCCGCCGGGTTGCTCGCCGGATTTGTGGCCGCAGTTGTGATGACGACTACGATGTTATTGCTGGCGACGCTTGGCGTGGCGACACCGCTCGTCATCATCGGAGATCGCCTTTCCGTGTTTATTTCTCCGGGGCCGTTTCTTTCGCTTATGGGCAAGGTCGGTGGTTACAATCATCTCAAGCAACTTGGCGTCGGATCGACAATTGCCGGTCAACTTATTATCGGCGCGATCGGTGGAGCGCTTTACGCGTTACTGAGCCGCTCAATCGAAGAGCGATCGCGCGGCAACGGAAATGCTATACGTGATTCACGTATAGCTTTAAACGCCCCGGCAATTTGGGCGATGGTGATCTTCGTTCTGCTGCCGATCGTGGTATTTGCGATAGCACTTTGGCCGGTGTTGGGCACAAGCTACATCGGTCTGCCGATCCAGGTCGCCCGGCTCGTCACACTCATCGGCTTTGCACTGTCTGTCTTTTTGTTCGAACGCACGCTACTGGCAGGGTTGCGATTTCTGACCACGCAAAACAAAGGCACGCTCGCCACGGCGAGTCCGTCCGAACACGGACAAAATCCCGAGTTCACTCCGGCC
>JBLMXH010000011.1:0-26256 GCA_050257685.1 Nitrospirota bacterium | reverse complement strand
GCATCGGTTACGGCGCGATGATCACCGAAATGATGGTCGCTCTAATGGCGATGATTGCGGCGTGCGTGTTGGAACCAGGACAATATTTCGCGATTAACACAAAAGGAGCGCCACCCCAAGTTGTCGCTGAGGTATCGGCGGCGGGTTTCCCCGTGACCGAACAACAAATGCAGACGCTAGCCACGAATCTTGGCGAATCCACGATGTTCAACCGAGCAGGTGGCGCGCCGACGTTTGCTGTCGGCATGGCGCATATGTTTGCGCGTATCTCCGCCAAGCCGACCGCGTTGGCGCTCTGGTACCACTTCGCGATCATGTTCGAAGCGCTTTTCATTCTGACAACTATCGATGCTGGAACAAGAGTAGGACGATTTCTACTTCAGGATCTTTTAGGGAATGTGTGGCGACCGCTCGGCAACACCCGTTCGTGGGGAGCAAATTTTCTAGCCAGCTGTCTGCTGGTCGCGGCATGGGGCTGGTTTTTGTATGAGGGCGTCATTGATCCGCTTGGTGGAATCAACTCACTCTGGCCGCTGTTTGGCCTCGCGAATCAATTACTATCGGTGGTCGCCCTCTGTCTTGGCACGACGCTTTTGATCAAAATGCACAAAGCGAAATACGTCTTCGTCACGCTTGTGCCTTTGGCTTTCATGTGCGCGGTCACTTTCTCGGCTGGTTACCTCAAAGTGTTTTCGTCGGATCCGCGACTCGGCTTTTTGAGCGGCGCACGATCACTCCTGGACCGGGTTTCAACATTACCCGACGCGACCAAGGCAGCTGAACTAATACGGCAGGCAGCTGTCTGGCGGTTCGACGCGTTCGTTGCGGTCTTCTTTCTCGTGCTCGTTGCGGCGATCGTGCTCGGTTCTGCGCGACAATGGTGGCAGCTCATTCGTGGGAGCAAGCGAATCGTTTTGCACGAGAACGAGTTTGTGCCAATTACGCCTGGGCAGCTTGCGCAGCTTTAACCTAATACAGGTCCTGGCGACGATGGCGTAACGATTGCATGCGTCGGCGCACTGATTGCACAAGCTCTTTGGAGACTTCGGCGTAAATCAATTCTTCGCGATCCGGTGACGCCGCTGCGATTACGATTCCGCGCGGATCGATGATCGCGGAGTTGCCGCAGAACCATAGGTCGTCGTCTTTGCCCACGCGGTTTGATGCGATCACGTAGTTTTGGTTTTCGATCGCTCGCGCCTGAGCGAGCACACGAAAATGTTCGTCACGCGGAAACGGCCAGGCTGACGAAATCAGAAAAGCACCAACATTCTGGTCCGTAGCCATTTTTCGATACATTTCGGGAAACCGAAGATCATAGCAGATGCTGAAGCCAAACCGCAGATCGCCGAGCACAAAGCTCGCAAACGAGTCGCCAGCAGCAAAGCAGGTTTGTTCTTCTACGGGAGCCACTGCGTACAAATGGGTCTTGCGATATTTGGCGACGATGTCGCCGTTCGCATCAACCAGGACCTGGGAGTTGTAGATAGATGACCCATCGCGCTCAGAAGCGCCGCTGACGATCGCGATTGAGAGTTGCCTGGCGATTCCTTGAAGGCTGAAAACGAAACCGCTCTTCCAATGACTGGCATGTTGCTGGATCACCGCCATCGAGTAACCAGTGTCACTCATCTCGGGGAAAAGGATCAATTCCGCACCGGCTTCTTTGGCCCGCTGGGAAAAGTCGCGGACCTTGCAAAGGTTCGCTTCCGCATCGCCGAGCGAACAGGAAATCTGAGCGACTGCAATTTTCATTTCATTGTCATTCTGAGCGAAGTAAAGAATCTCTGATTCATTTTAGAAATCCGAAGACTAGATCCAGAGATGTTTCGCTTCGCTCAACATGACAGGCGAGTAAAGCCGCAGTGCCTAGGCAGCAATCGGTCTGCGATAACCGAAAAACTCTCGCTTCTTAATGATGTGTGCCACTTCCGGTGGAACCATCTGCTCCCATCTGCTGTCGCCGGACTGTAGTTTTGCCAACACGTCGGATGGGTGAATTCGTAAGTACTCAGGATGATAGTCGGTAATCTCCTGGACGTAATGATTGTCGATCAGGTATTGAAATAACGAGCGAAGATTCGGGGCGACTTTGACCTGCGTCGCCGTAACAATGTTTCCAGTCGCTTCGTCGATCCGCGGATAAACGTAAAGCTTAAGTCCTCCTTTAAACATTCTGCCCAGCGCCTCCAGGATTCCGCCTTCGAGGTTCGCGTAATATTTTTCGTTCAAGATTTCGATCAAACTTGGCACACCCATGACAAGGCCAATCGCTCTGTTCGTGTAACGAAAGAGATATCCAGCCAGTCGGTAATATTCACCGAACTTTGAGATCAGGACGGTTCGCCCCAACGCACGAAGAATGTCCACGCGAGCAAGAAAATCCGCGTGATCAACCTTACCGTCGGCGCGCAAATTCTCGAGCGTCATTTCCATGAGCACCACTATGTCGTCTTCTGAACAATCGCAGTGCTTCAGAAAAACGCGTCGCGCGCCATCCAGCATGTCATTAGTGGCGTACGTGACAGGTCGAAAACTACCGCGCTCAACCAGGATCGCTTTTTTGTAAAAAACTTCGGCGGGCTGAACGGTCTCTCCGTCGGCTTTGAACATCACTGCATCTGTCAGGCCCTGACTGACCAACTGCAAACTCATTAATCGATTATCAACGTTTTGAAAGAGAGGCCCGGAAAATTTGATCATGTCCACTTCGATCCGTCCCGGTGGGAGATTATCCTGAAGCTCCGAAATCAATTTTTCCGGCTGGCGGCAGTAAAATGCGCCGTAGAGGAGATTCAGCCCGATGACCCCCAGGGCTTCTTGTTGGTCGACGTTTGTTTCGTCGAGCAAGCGAACATGGATAATGATCTGGCTCGGTTGCCCGCGTGGCTGGGATTGAAACCGCACGGCCAGCCAGCCATGTGATTCATTGCGCGCTTTGAAACTGCGCGCCGCGATAGTGTCAGCGAACACAAAGAATGTTTTCTGGGCTCCAAAATTTTGATCCAGCCGTTCGATCAGAAGATTGTACTCATGATTGAGCATTGTCTGGAGCCGCACACGACTGACATAACGATCGGCTGGTCCGTAAATGGCATCGCTGAACGTCATGTCATATGCAGACATGGTCTTGGCAATTGTGCCGGCTGCGCCGCCCACGCGGAAAAATCTGCGCGCTACTTCTTGTCCGGCGCCGATTTCAGCGAACGTGCCGTACTTCGCTGAATCCAGATTGATATGGAGCGCCTTTTCATCGGTGCCGATCTCCATCTGCGGATTCATACAATTTCTCTAAAGGTGATTCGCGGCGGCTGCAAATCGCGAGGCTGGGGAGCGCATGCGCCCTCGCGTGCTACGATTGGCGCCCTCGCCAATCGCGTTCAATCAACACACATCTCAGATCGATCAGTTATTACTGGTTTCGGTTTGCCGCGAGGGCGCGGCCAAACAGCACGCGAGGGCGCGCGCGCTCCCCAGAAACGTTACAGCCGAACCTGTTCGACGTTCTTCGTCTGGATCCAGCCGTGCAGATCATTGGGTAGCGCGGCGTACATCCAATCGCCGCGGGTGCTTAAGATTTTGATTTCACTGCCAGGCGGCAAAGCCAGGACGCTGTTTGCTGTGTCGGCTGTGGCGAGGCGCGCCTGGACGTCGTTGCCAGTTACGATCGCGAGCCCGCGTCCTTCGCTCCCGTTGTCGAGAGTATGAATCGCCCAGACCGCCAGAGCGCAAACGAGCAGGCACAAAATCGATAGTGACAATAGGGCAGCGGATCGGCGACGCGCGAAAATCATCGCCACAATCCCAAAAATCCCCAGCCAGAGAGCAACCGCTGCGCCGATGCTGAACTCATTGATGCTCGCGAATTGGAGGTAACGTTCCAGTTTAGTCGGTTGCATCTCCAGAGCGCGCGCTTCGTCACGAGCGATCTGCAAATTCGCCGTTGCTTCCGGATGATGATTGTCCAGGGCCAGCGCGCGTTCGTAATTCAGAATCGCGCGGCCAAAATCGCGCATCCGAAAATAGGCGTTTCCGAGGTCGTAAAACAAATTTGCATTCCACTGACCTCCGCGAACCATCGCCTCGTAACCGGCGATCGCTTCCTTGAAATGACCCTGCGCAAATTCCTGGTTCGCTTTTGCAAATTCAGTATCTGATTGCGCGAATGCGGCTGACGCGATTGCGAAAAGCAAACAGAGAAACATCGCAAGCCTTCGATTTGCCGTCATCCCGAGCGAAGCGAAGCGGAGTCGAGGCACCCCGTGGAATTGCTTTTCGCTTGCGCAACGGGATCCCTCGACTGCGCTCGGGATGACGGTGTAAAAATTCATTTCAAATTCTCGATCAGCTCCAGTACATCCCGCCGGTTTTCAGGGGAGATTTTCCCCGGTCCGTTGTGTGTTCCGCTGTATTGCCACTCGTCGTTTTGCTCGAACAAACGGCGAAGTCGATCGCGTGAATCAGTATCAAGCTTGAAGGTTTCCGCCGCAGTTTCCGCGTCGACAGCGTTTGGGTCGACGCTTCGAGTACGCGAGGCAAGCGCGGCCTTTAATCGAACAACTCGCGAAGCTTCGGCATAATATTCCCGCGGTGACGCATCATCGCGGCGCAACTTGTGCATCAGTTCCGCTGCTTCATGTTGCAGCGCACCGATACGGCGGGCCTCGCGATCCTCCAATCTCGCTCGTCGAATCTTCCACCCCGCGAAGACTAACAACGCTGCCAGCGGCAGCGATTGTGCCACCCAGAAAGTGCGACGCGTATAAAGCGGCTCGAATGAGGCAACTCTTCGCGAGGGTTCCGTCAGTTGATACAAGATGTCTTGAGGTTTGGTTGAATTCACACCGGCGGCACCTCCCCGGGCTGCTGTGACCGGCGACGAAGCACCTTGCTGGGCCACGGCTGGTGCAGTTGCACCGCCCTGGACGGTGATTGGCGTCGCTTCACTGTGTAGCGTCACATACTGCTCTTTTGCTGGATCGAAATAGGAAAACGCGAGTACCGGCAGGGTTTGCTTATTCTCGTTAGGCGAAACTACCATCTCGAACGTCTTAGTGCCGCTGATACCAACTTCATCGTCCTGTTTGAACTTGGAAGAAGGCGGGTATTTATGCCAGCCGCGGTCATCCTCGAGCAACGGCGCATTGACCCGATCAAAGTTGCCGCGGCCGGAAATTGTTGTGGTGACTGTGATTGGATCACCTACCTGCACGCTCTTCGGCTTGGCATCGGTTGCCATAGTGAAGCTTCCGATTGCTCCCGAGAAACTCGGCGGCGCATTTCCCGGCAGCGGTTTTACTTCAAGCGGTACAGGGTCACTGGTAATCTGGATTTCACGACGTTCTCCGAACCCTGCAAATGGATTTGAAAAAAACGGATCCGAAAAAGGATCGTCGAGATCGAAAAGATCAAAAGGCGAACGCGAACGCGGCGCGTTTCGTCTTCGAGGAACGACCACCTGCGCCTTTGCTTTGACCGGCCCGATTTCAAATTTCCCTGCTCGCGCCGCCGCAATCGCGGTTTTGAAGGTAACTACTTCGAAGGGTCTGCCATTGATGGTTTCCAGATTTTGTGACGACTGCTGCAATTTCTGTGCGGTAAATCCTTGCCCCGTGATGTCAGGCGGCTCGGTCAACCGGGGATGAACACGCGCATCAAATCCCATTCTGATCTGGACGGGAACAATCTCCCCGACATATGCGGTCTTCTTTGGCACGATCAATTCCGCGAAAACCAGATCGCGCGCACTAGCGGACTGGCTCTGAGCGCCCTGAGCGCTACGACTTGGCCTGGTCGTTGTCTGTTGATTTGGCGCATCAGCGACGTTTAACGAAAGTTCCGGCGTCCTGAGAACCTTCCCGCCGGCGAGCACTGTTTGCGGTGGAATCGTGAACCGTCCCGCTCTGAGCGGCAGGATCGTGTAGTTGTAAGTTACGCTCGAACTGGTCGAAAAATTGTGTATTTCGAATTGTCGGGATGTGCCGGTGGAATGAATCTCCAAGCCATCGATTGAAATTTCCTCCGGCGGCCGCGCATCCCCGGGACCGGTTACCTTGATTTGCAGCTCCACGGTTTCACCCAGAGTTGCCTGGGAGTTACTCAAAACCGCGGTGACACTGGGCGAATCGGCAAACACAAACTGTGTGCACGCCAGCATCACACAAACGACGATTGAGATTCGTTGAAACATGCTAAAACGTAATTAGCAGCGTCATTCCGGGCGAAGTCGAGGACGCCCGTGGCGATATCTTAAGCCTCCATCGCGGGATCCTTCGACTCCGCTCGGGATGACCGCGTTTTTTGTTCGTTCGGCGTTGCACATTCCTTCGTCACTCATCATTAGGGTTTCGTCATTTTCGGACATGTCTCGACTTCGCTCGACATGACAACTGTGAAGCTACCAATCGTTATAGACATGGCGCTTTACTCTGCGTTCATCAAGTCGGACTCGCGCTTCCTCATCTTTCATCGATTCAAGCAGCGCCAGCGCCTGGCGTTCGCTCATTTGACCTTCTTTCTCCTGTTCGGCCTCAGCCGCTGCTTGCTCATTTTTATCGGCTGGTTTTTGCGAGGTATCTCCTGCGGCGCCTTTGACTTCGCCGGCAAATTTCTTTTGCGGCGATTCCGCCGGGGTAGGCGACGCGTTCTCCTCTTCGCCTTCTCCCGGTGAGGGCGACGGGTTTTGGTCTTCTCCTTCGCCGGGACTTGGTGATTGTTCAGCCTGTTGTTGGCCCGGCGAAGGCGTGGGCGAAGACTGATTGCCCTGCTGCTTGTCTGCGCCCGGAGAGGGAGATGGACTTTCGCCGGGCTGCTGCTGCTGTTTCTTTTGCGGTTCGTTTTTCGCCTGGGATTGGTCTTTTTGCTGTTGTTGCTTTTGGTCTTTGTCCTTCCCCGATTTGTTTTGCGACTGTTGGTTTTGTGCCTGCTGCTGATCCTTTTGGTCCTGCTGGCTCTGGTTCTGTTGCTGTTGTTGCTGCTGTTGCTGCTGTTGATCCTTTTGATCTTTCTGCTGCTGATCTTTTTGTTGTTGCTGCTGCTGGTCCTTATTCTGTTGGTTCTGCTGCTTTTGCTGCTGATCCTGCTTGTCCTTTTTGTTCTGCTTATTTTGTTGAGGCGGTGTTGGGGAAGGGGATGGTTGTTGCTGTTCCTTTTTATTCTTTAACTCATCAATCTTCTTTTTGACGTATTCGTAATTTTCCTTGGCCTCTTTGTTTTGCGGATCGAGTTTCAGGGTCTGCTCGTAATGATCGAGGGCATTTGTCCAGTCGCTTAGTTTTTTGTCGTCCCTTTTTTGCATTTCGCCGCGTTGATACAGCGTGTTGCCGAGATTGTAATGACCCTTGGTCTGCAAACCGGTATCAGGCGTAAGCAATGCCTGACTGAATGATTCCAATGCTTTATTGTAATCCTTCAGTTTGTAAGCCGCAGTACCTGAATCGAACTGGAGCTTTTCTTCCGCGCGGGATTGGGGATGCGACTTCAGTGTTTCTTGAAACTCTTTGTAAGCGTCTTCGAATTTGCCTTCTTGGTACGCATTGATGCCCGGCGCCGTGGCGAACCCAGATGAACACAGCAACATCAGGATCGCTGCGGCAGCGCCAGCAGCTTTGACTGGTCCGCCTGTCATGGTACTCATCGCATGACGGCGCACGCGTTCGCCACGGCGAATCCGTCCCCTGGCGGATTTCCGCTCGCGAATCAGGATTGACAACGCAAGTGCGATCAACGCGGCACCGAGTGGCCACTCGTACCGTTCAATCGGCCGGCGGGACAAGCGCACGTCCATCTCAGCAGCCTGCATTTTCGCCAAGCCCTCACTCTGAACCTGCTGCATCGTGCGCGGTCCGTTTTCCAGATGCAGATAGAATCCGCCCGTCGCCTCCGCCACTTCGCGCAAACGTTTGTCGTCCAGTTTTGATTTGACGACTTGGCCGTTTATATCCTTTACGAAGCTTGTCTCTCCGTTATCGCTGGTTATCGGAATCAACGAACCTTGCGGAGTGCCGACGCCAACAGTGAAAATTCGAACACCGGCATCGGCTGCCGCTTTGGCCGTTTTCACCGCGTCGCCGCTTAATTCTTCGCCGTCGGTAAAGATGATCAGCGCGCGATTTCCCATGGCGCTTTTGCCAAAACTTTGCGTGGCAAGTGTAATAGCGCTCGAGATGTTGGTGCCGCCTTCAGGAATCGTTTTTGTGTCGAGATCATTGACAGCTTCGATCACGGCGTCGTAATCGATCGTCAGTGGTGCCTGCAAGAATGCGCGTCCGGCAAAAGCAATCAAGCCAACGCGATCACCTTGGAGTTGGTCTATCAAATCGTGAATCGCCAGTTTGACGCGCTCCAGCCGACTCGGCTGGACATCGTTTGACAACATGCTGCGCGACGTGTCCACGGCGACCAGCAAATCCAGGCCTTTACGCTTCACATCCTCAAAGGTGTAACCCCAGCGCGGTTGAGCGAGACTAACGATCGCCAGTGCGAGTCCAAGCAGTTGTAATCCAAATCTTATGATACGCCTGGGCCGATTGACGGTCCCCGCGAGCTGCGGCAACAGTCGCGCGGAAACAAACTGCTGCAGCCGGTTCAGCCCTCGATGCTCCGCGTGCACGAAGATCGCAGTCAACAGCGGGATAAGCAACAATCCCCAAAGCCATTCTGGTGCGCCAAAGGTCATGGGTTCGTTGAAGAGTTGAAGGGTTGAACCGTTAAAAACATCCTTGTCATTCTGAGCGAAGCGAAGAATCTCTGATTATTATTCCAACGATGCACGTATGTGGAAAATCCGAGATGTTTCGCTTCGCTCAACATGACAGAAGTCGGCTTCACGGTAACTTTTTCCAAATCGTTTGAGACAAGAGCAGTTGCGCCACCAACAGCCCGCAACCGCCCATCAGACATAGCGGAAAAAGATCGCGGTACTGCTGATATTTCTTCACGCTTACGGTCGACTTTTCCAGCTTATCGATGTCGTTGAAAATTTGTTCCAGCGATGCGGTGTCAGTAGCCCGGAAAAACTTGCCGTCGGCGATTTTCGCCACCTCCCTTAAGCCGGTTTCATTAAATTGTACTGGTTGGCTTTCATAGAGGATATTTCCCAATGCATCGGTCAATGGGCCGCGACTGGTGAAGATAGGAGCTGGCGCGATGCCGTTTATGCCGGCGCCGATTGCGTAGAAGTGAATCTTCAATGCTTTCACTGCCTCGGCAGCAGTGTTCGGCGGAATCTTGCCGGCGTTGTTTTCACCATCGGTCAACAAAACGAGAACGTGGCTCTTTGAACGTTTGTCATTTAGCCGACTTGAAGCCGATGCCATGGCCGATCCAATGGCGGTGCCGTCTTCGACGAGACCGATCTTTACTCGATCCAAATTTTGTAAAAGCCAGTCGTGATCCAACGTCATCGGGCTCACGACATATGGACGACCGGCAAACGCAATGATGCCGATGCGATCGTTTGGACGAGCTTCAATGAATTTCCGCGTGACTTCCCGAATAGCATCTACGCGAGTCGCTTCCTGGCCACCGATCGTGAAATCTTTGGTCAGCATCGAGCCGGAAACGTCCAGCACCAGCATGATGTCGATTCCGCTCGCTTCAATTTGTGTCAGACTTTTACCGAGTTGCGGACGCGCAAGAGCGACCACGAAGAATGCCATCGCTAGAAGTAGCAGCGCCCGCAGGATTTTGCCGACTCGCGCCGCGCTCTGTTTTCCGATCGCTCGCAGACTCGCTGTGGACGAATACGTCAGCGCCGCTGCCGGCCCGCTTTTGCCGCGTAACCATGCCAGCAAAGGTATCGCCACCAACAAGAGCAGCAGCCACGGACGCGCAAAGGTTAATGCGCTATTCGCTGGTAGCCAATCAAACAGCCGCAAGCTGACCTCCTTTCACGAAGCGGATCGCCTCTTCCAACAACAATTCGCTGTCGGATGTTGTAGCTTCGTACTTGGCGAACTTAATTAGGTCGCAACGATTCAAAAAATCTTCCAGCAAAGATTTGTCATCAGCGGAGAACGACGGGGCTTTCGCCGCAGCGGTGAGAAATTCTATGGAAGTCTGTCGCGTTGCTGGTAGCCCGTACTGCTGCGCCACGTAACGCCTCAGAATATCTGACACTCGAATACTGAACTGATACGAACTGGTTCCATCAATTTCAGATCGAATTTGTTCGAGGTCTTCCAGCGCGATTTCGCGCGGCGACTTTGGCGGCAATTCTGGTTTCCGGCGCTGGGCAAGCCACCAGACAATCAGGCCCAGCAGTGATAAGACGACAAAAGCGATTACGAAAACAAGCCACGGAGGAATCAGAGAATAATCTACGGGCGGCGCGATATCGTGGAACTCTTCCGCGGCTAATAAATACATGTTCATTTCTCAGGCGCCGTCATTTCGAGCGAAGTCGAGGCTGCAACGCAGCCCTGGACGCTTTTCGGACCCGGCCAGGCTTTCCATCCCGTAGCGAAACCGAAAGGTAGTTTCGCGGGGTCCTTCGACTGCGCTGCGCTACGTTCAGAATGACCATCGTTCCCGCTTCTGCTTATCGAACACCGAGACGGCGTTCGCGTTGTTTAAAAAACGAGCGCAATGGCGGCAGATAATCTTTGCCGGTTTGTAGTGTGATCGTATCAACGTTATTGCGACGGAGCGTGCGCGAAAGCTCCGTTTCAAATCCGGTGACGAGATCTGCGAACACAGTTCGCGTTTTACGATCTGCCGTATTGATCTCGATCTGTTCGCCCGTTTCTGCATCCTCCAACGTGATGATGCCGACGTTTGGCAACGATCTTTCCCGTTCGTCCTGGATTTGAATTGCTATGAAATCGTGCCGCCGTCCGCTCACGGCTAGCGCACGTGAGAAATCCGGCGCTTGAAAATCTGAAATGAAAAACACAACCGCGCGGCGGGTGACGATTTTGTTCAAATAATCGAGTGCCAGCCCGGGGTCGGTGGCGCGTCCCTGTGGTTCGAAAAACAAAATCTCGCGAATGATTCGCAGTGTGTGTGAACGGCCCTTCTTGGGCGGAATGAAAAGCTCGACGCGATCGGTGAAAAGTAGCAGGCCGACTTTATCGTTGTTTCGAATCGCACTGAACGCCAGGAGACAGGCCACCTCAGCGGCGAGCTCACGTTTAGATTGCGTCGTGCTCCCGAAATTCCCGGAAGCGCTCACATCGACGACCAGCATCACTGTAAGTTCGCGTTCCTCTGTGAATTTTTTTATGAACGCGTTGCCCATTCGTGCAGTGACATTCCAGTCAATCGCGCGAATCTCATCGCCGGGTTGATACTCGCGCACGTCTTCAAAGTTCATTCCGCGTCCTTTGAAAACGCTGTGGTAATCACCGGCGAAGGCGGTTTCGACCAGACCGCGGGTTTTAATTTCCAATGCTCGGATCTTTTTTAAGATTTCGGTCGTTGTCTTTGCGCGCTCGTCATCCCGAGCGGATCCCGCGCGAGCGGCAGGAGTCGAGGAATCCCGTTGCATTACCGATTACCTCCCATTGCCCGGAACGCGTACATTTCATCAAAGAGATCACGCCATTCAGGATTTCTTTTCGAGATTAGCGCTTCCTTTTTTGCCCGACGCCAGCGTTTAAGCTGCTTTTCTCGCGTTATTGCGCTAGTCGGACCCGGATACGCTTCGAAATAAATCAGCTTATGAGCGTTGTATTGCCGCGCAAACGCGCTGCCAAAACCGAGCGAATGTTCACTGGCGCGTCGCTCGAGACTGTTAGTGACGCCGATGTACAATACGGTGTGGCGATCAAAATTCGTGAGGATGTAAACGAAATAATTTTGATGTCGCATACTGAATTACGCTTCGCACATGCCGTCATCCTGAGTGGAGCGAAGCGGAGTCGAAGGACCCCGTGGAATTACTCTTTGGTTCCGCCACGGGATTCCTCGACTTCGCTCGGAACGACGCAAAGTCACGGCACAGGCAATCCGGCAAAAATTCGCTCGATAATAGTCTCACTGGTCACCGCCTCAGCCTCGGCTTCGTAGCTGACGATGATGCGATGGCGCAATACGTCGGGACCGATGCTCTTTACGTCCTGCGGCGTCACGTAGCCGCGCCCGTTCAGGAATGCGTGTGCGCGAGCACCGAGTGCAAGGTAAATGGTGGCGCGCGGCGAAGCACCGTAGCGAATTAGTCCTTCGAGTCGCAGATTGTAAGCGCTGGGCTCACGTGTGGCCCACACCACGTCAACGATGTAATCTTTCACTCGGTCGTCGATGTAGATGTTGTTCACCACGTCGCGCGCGGCGATGATTTGCTTCGGCTCGACGACAGAGTCGACCTGCAAATCCGGAGCTGAAGTCGCCATCAAATCGAGGATGCTTCGTTCTTCGCGCTTTTGCGGATAACCGATGTTCAACTTGAACATGAAACGATCCAGTTGCGCTTCAGGCAGTTGATACGTGCCTTCCTGTTCGATCGGGTTTTGAGTAGCGAGAACCAAGAACGGATCGGGAAGGGGATAAGTTTGTTCGCCAATTGTGACCTGGCGTTCCTGCATCGCCTCCAACAATGCGCTCTGCACCTTGGCCGGTGCGCGATTGATTTCGTCGGCCAGAATTAAATTCGAAAAGATAGGTCCAAGCTTTGTGCTGAATTCCCCGGAGCGCGGGTTATAAATAAGCGTTCCGATTAAATCTGCGGGCAACAAATCGGGCGTGAATTGCAACCGCTGGAAACCAGTTTGAATGCCTGCGGCCATTGTTTTGACAGTGAGCGTCTTGGCCAAGCCAGGGACGCCTTCGAGCAGGAGATGTCCATTGGCCAGCAGTCCCAGCAAAAGACGATCCACCAAATACTTCTGCCCGACCACAACGTGACCAACCTGTTGCCGGAGAGCCGGAATCCACTGACCCAACTCTCGTACTTCCTGAGTAATTTCCTGCGTCGATTTCATACGGTCTGCTGAGACAGTTTGGCAAGGGAGAACGTTCGATCAAACCGAGATCAAGTCTCTGCTGCTTATTACTTTCGCTGAGCGTTGGAACTGCGGGACTGCGCGGGTTGCTTTTGCGCGCGGGCGCGCAGCGTTAAAACAATCGGCAAGCCGCGATACTGTTCAGCTTGGCGGATGCGAGCTTCGAGATAACGGCGGTATGCTTCAGTCATCAACCGAGAATCATTCACAAACAAGACGAATTCCGGAATATGCAGGGGTGAGATCCCGCTAACCGCCTGCGCGACGTCTGGCACAGCAGGAGCTCCACGTTCCACCGCAGAGGATTCCGTCCCCCCGCTTGTCTGTGCTGCATAAAACAATTTAAGTCGTTTCCCTTTGACCAACGGAGGAGGATTGGCGTCAAATGCCTGGCGCAATAACCGGTTGAGAACTCCTGTGCCAATGCGCTTGCGCGCGGCTTGTTGAACTTTTTCAATGATTGCAAAGAGCCGATCGACATTCTCGCCCGTTGACGCAGACGTGATTAATACTTGAGCGTAGGTGAGGAAAAAAATCCGCGAACGCGCTTCCTCGATTAATTGCCTGGCTGAGTGTTTTTCCCCGCGCCTCGGCTTAACCAAGTCCCATTTGTTCAAGACGACGATGGCTGCTCTTCGTGCTTTTTGGATAAGCCCAGCGATTCGCTTGTCCTGTGCTGTAACGCCCATGGTCAAATCAATGACGAGAATGCAAAGATCAGCGCGGCGAATACCGCGCTCGGCACGCATCACGCTAAAAACCTCAGCCGAACTGGAAACTTTCCCCCGCCGACGGATTCCGGCTGTATCAATAAAAACGAACTTCACGCCGTCGCGTTCGTAAAATATATCGATGGCGTCACGTGTCGTACCCGGCAGTTCGCTCACAATGGCCCGTTCGCTGCGGACGATGGAATTGATAAGAGAAGATTTACCGACGTTCGGCCGACCGATGATGGCGATGGCGAGCGGATGTTTGATGTCGCGCGGGGCAACGGACGAAGGCAGCTGGTTTCCGATTGCATCGAGCAAGTTCGCAATCCCACGGCCGTGTTCTGCACTGATAGAAATTATGTTTTCAAAGCCTAACGAATCGAACTCCGCCGCGAACGGATCATGTTTTTCGCTATCTATTTTGTTAATTACCAGCACGACTGGTTTATCCGATTTTCGCAACATGCTCGCCAGTTCGTCATCGACAGGCGACAAACCCTCCTTTCCGTCGACGACGAAAAGGAGAAGATCGCTCTCGCGCAGCGCATGTTCGGCGGCGTTCCGTACCTGCCAGGTTAATTCCGATTCGCCGACGCCGAGAATTCCGCCCGTGTCCCACAACGTGAACTGGCGCTCGCCGCGAGTGCAAATTGCCGAAAGCCGGTCGCGGGTGATGCCGGGTTGACCGTGAACAATTGCGATTTTCCGGCCGAGGAGACGATTGAACAGCGCGGACTTCCCTACGTTTGGCCGTCCGACAATCGCCACGTTGGGCAACATGTGACCCTCATTCACCAAAGCAGCCCGCATCTAAGGTTTCGTGGGATGCGCGTGACCTTCGGCCTGTAACTGACGCACACCGTCTGCAACATAAATGATTCCTGAAATCAACGTAAACATGCCGGCTGCAAGGACAACGTAGAGCAGGGGAATGACACGTAGCTGGAGCATCACCCATCCGATGGCCACCATCTGTAGAACTGTCGCCACCTTTCCCGTCCAGTGTGGCTTTACGTGCACTTTTCCATTGAGCAAATAGAGGACCAGCGTCCCTACCAGAAGAATAGCGTCGCGCGAAATGACAAGGACCGGGAACCACACCGGGAACTTCCCGGTGTCTGCTTCCACCTCACTCCAGTTCGTTAGGCTTAAGGTGATAATGCCGCTCAGTAACAATCCCTTGTCAGCAATCGGATCGAGAATGATTCCGAGCGTACTGCGTTGGTTGTACCGCCGAGCCACATAACCATCGAGTCCGTCGCTCACCGCTGCGAGAATGAAAATCACGATCGCAGCGAACCGCTGCCACTCAAGCGGTTGGCCGCTCTTGATGCTTTCGCCATAATAAATCGCCATCGTGACGAAGGCTGGGATCATCACGATCCTAACAACAGTGATCTTATTAGCCGTAGTCATCGCAGGCTCGTAGCCTGATAATTGTAGGGCGTTTGATTCGCTCGCGCCAGCGAGCTCACCCTGTGGGCTGCCCGTCGCATGTCGCTCGGCTCCCGCCGGCTTCATTCTGTGAAACGCCAATCCATCGTTGGCGTCTGATACAGACGCCCTACAGTCAGGCGGCCCGCTGGTTTTGCGGCGGACGAACGCAGATCAGTGTTAGGCGGCAGCGGCCGCTTTGTGCCGGCCTTCAGCGAACTCTTCAATCATTTTTCGATTGAAGGCTGGAATATCGTCAGGTTTGCGACTCGAGATCAATCCGTTGTCAACGACGACTTCTGCATCGACCCAGCGCGCGCCGGCATTGCGCATGTCCACTTGAATTGCCGGCCAGGAGGTCATTTTTCTTCCGCGAACAAGGTCCGCATTGATCAAGACCTGCGGCCCATGGCAGATGACGGCCACCGGTTTGTTCTCACGAAAGAAATGGCGGGTGAAGTTGTGTGCCTTTTCGTTGGTGCGCATCACATCAGGATTAAAGAGGCCGCCGGGAATCATCAACGCATCAAATTCCTCGGGACGTGCCTGATCCAGCGTAAGATCTACATCGAATTTGTCGCCTTTATCCGCGTGATTCATCCCCTGGATCTTGCCGGATTTCAGCGAAACGATTTTCGTTTGCGCTCCGGCTTCATCGAGCGCTTCACGCGGTTTTGTCATTTCGACTTGTTCAAAGCCATCCGCTACAAGAATGGCCACCTTCTTTCCCTCGAGTTTTCGTGCCATAAAATTCCCTTCCGTTGATGTTCCCTTATGCGGTCGTGAGTACCGACCGTACCTAAGCTACGAAGCACAACAGAAAGTTGGATGTAGCTGTGGAAACGATCCGAAGGATCCTAAAGAACCCGGCACCATATCAACGCGCTGCTAATCGAGCGCGCGTCGCTCCTTAATAACCACAAGCGACGTAAAGCGCGCAGACCTCCATAGCGCGCAAGCGGTTAAGCGGAAGCCGCATGTTTCTCCGGCTTCGGGATTTGGAATTGCTCGATCTGTTTCTTAATCTCGTTTGCGAATGCTGCCGCGCCGGCGCCGTTTACGACCCGATGATCGAATGTCAGCGACAGCGTAATCACTTCAGCACTCTCGTTCTTGGTTTTATTCGAAATCAGTTCGCGGTGCGCGGTCCCAACGAAAAGCGTTCCGACTGATGGAGGCACAACGATGGGCGCGCCGGCTTTTACTTCAAATGCCCCGAGACTCGTAATCACCACCGGCGCGTTCATGGCGTCAACCCGACCGCCACGTGTGGCGGCGACTGTCTCGTTGAAAGCGGTAACGAATTCGGGCCAACTCCTTTGATTTGCATTTGCGATCACAGCTGTTGCAAGGCGATCGCCTTCCAATGCTACGGCAATTCCCAAATCGAAATTGTCATTCTGCACGATTCGATCGTCATCGAGAGTCAAGCGGCGAAAGGCTGCATGTTTTTCCATCGCGCGCACAACCGCCCATGCAATCATGACGGAAGGGGAGGGAGCCTGCTTCGTGTCGGTCTTTTTTACCGCCTGGCGCGCTTCCTGAATTGCGTTCCAGCGGGCATCGATTTGGAGATTTGCAGGAATAACGCGATTCAGTTTGCGCGTAATCGTCGGCGAAAGTGCCGGCTCGATGGCTACAGCTGACGTCGCTGACCCCGGTTTTCTCATCACGGTTTCAGGTGCTGCGCGGCCGCGGTCAACGCCCGCGGCTGCAGAGACGGCCGACGATTCCTTTGCCGCTGCATCGAACTGTTCTGCAAATGCCGGCTGCGTCGTAACAATTAAGCCTAGTTCCTGGCCGATCTCGACAGTATCGCCAATCTTCGTTTTCCATTCACCCATCACTCCGGCGAATGATGATTGAATCGGATATACCGCTTTATCGGTTTCGACTTCGCACAATTCGTCATCGAGCTGAATCTGGTCTCCGGGTTTTTTGAGCAGTGAAACAATTTTCGCATTCCGAATTCCTTCGCCCATGATTGGGACGGTGATACTTTGGATGTGTTGTTCAGTTGTCTTTGTTGTAGCCGGGCGCGCCGAGCCCCGCTGGGCAAACGCTGGCTCCTGAGGCGAAGGGCCGCGGTCAGCGCCCGCGGCTACCGTTGCACGTTCCTGTTTTGTTGTAACCGAGCGCCTGATTGCAGTTACGATCTGCTCCACATCGGGTAATGCTGCGTATTCGTAGATCGGATTGTAACCAATCACTACATTGGGTTTGCTGACCAGAATGGGCGGACTGAGCAATTCATTCCAAAGACCTGGAGTCCCAGTTACATGAGAGATGATCATCTGACCTACGCTGCAGTTCTCGGTGTCCTCTTGAACCACGACTAACCGACCCGTTTTGTGCACCGACTCTTCAATTGCGGCCGTATCCCAGGGCACAATTGAGCGAAGATCGATGAGTTCCACGCTGATTTCATTGCCGATTTCGTTCAGAGCTTCGAGCGATTTCTCAATCGTATTGCCCCAAGCCACCAGAGTGACTTCAGAGCCTTCGCGCAGTTTGTGCGCTTTGCCCAACGGAATCGCGCGGATTGGCTGAGTGTATTCGTGCTCCGCCCAAAGCAGATGTTTTGGAATTAGAAAAATGACCGGGTCTTCTGCATGCATCGCGGTCCAGAGCAATCCGGCTGCGTCAGCGGGCGTGCTTGGAACCACAACATTCAGACCCGGATAATGTGCGAGGGCTGATTCATTTGCCTGGCTGTGCCATAAACTGCCACCGGGCAAGTACGCGCCATACGGCGCATAGATCACGGCGGGGCATTTCCAATTCCCAAATGATCGCCAACGAAGGGTCGAAATGTTGGTCACGAGCTGATTGAAACCGGGATAAATGAAGTCGATGAATTGCAGCTCAAACACCGGGCGCTTCCCATACGCAGCCAGTCCGCATGCGACGCCGAGAATGGTGGATTCAGCGAGTGGTGAATTGAAAACTTGCCGGGGAAATTCAGTTGAAAGTTTTTGGGTGAGACGGAACACGCCGCCTTTTGGATCTTCGATGTCCTCACCGAAGAGGATACGCTCCGAATTTTCTTCGATACCGGCACGCAGAGTCTTGTTGACGGTGTCACCGATTCGGTATTTACCGGCGGCAAGAATTTCCTTCTCGATTTTCGGCGGCGGTTTTGTGACATTGGCGAGAAGCTCGTTAGGTGAAGGGTCTTCGGCTTTTTCGGCCTCGGTGTATTCGCGGCGAACATGCTCCTTAATTTCATTATCCAGTTCCGCGTAATCTTTTTCTGTGATTACGCCTTCGTTAATAAGCCGCTCCTTCCAGCATGTTAAAGGATCGCACTTCGCCAATTCGCTCAGTTCCTCAGCACTGCGGTAAAGTTTCTGATCGTCGGAACTGGTGTGGCTCGACAGGCGTTCCATCTTTACCCAGAAAAAGTGCGGTCCGCTACCGGCACGAATTTTCTCGAATGCTTCGGCTGCCGCGTCGTAAACCTGCTGGACGTCTTGTCCTTCGATCCGTCGCCAGTTGTCTTGCTCCAGAATGTCCAGCGCGAGCGGATTCGTTTTCCGGGTAGGCATACTGATCCCGTAGGCGTTGTCCTCGACAAGAAAGAGCATTGGAAGTTGCTTTTCTTTTGCGAAACAGATCGCCTCGAAAAAATCTCCCTGGCGAGTCGCTGCGTCACCTATTGTTGTCACGACGACATTTTTCTTTGCATCCAGCTTGATGCCCCAGGCGATGCCGCAGGCAGGGAGGAGTTGTGAACCCGTTGGCGTGGGGACGCTCCAGATGTGCAGGTCTGCATCGCTATAATGTGACGGCATCTGCCGCCCGCCGCTGCCGGTGCTGCGTTTTGCAAAATACTCGAGGCCCAGTTGGCGGGTGGTCATCCCGCGCCCCAGCACGAGGCCACGGTCGCGATAATATGAAACGATGTAATCGTCGGCCTCCATCTGGATTGAGACCGCCGCCAGCGCTTCGTGCCCCATGCCTGAGACGTGAAAATGTCCTTTGCCCTGACGAATCAGATTCTGTTCGCGCAGATCCGCGTGCCGGCTCTCGAGAATAATTCTTAGGAGCCGCAGCTTATCGTCTTTGCTAAGGGTAGGCATACGGTTGATTTTACATGTGGCTTCTTGATCGACAATCGCGCGGACTTGCCTCGCATAAGAAAAGTTGATGCATTCGACAACAACAAAATCACAGCAGAGCAGGGGAGTGATTGAACGTTACCGGGAATTTCTCCCCGTCTCGGCTGAGACGCCGATCATTTCTCTTGGGGAAGGGAATACACCGCTGATTTATTCTCCGCGATTGAGCGAACGCGTCGGTCGCGGCTGCGAAGTTTTCGTCAAGAACGAAGGCGTCAATCCCACGGGATCGTTCAAAGACCGTGGGATGACGGTCGCTGTATCCAAGGCAATCCAATGCGGCAAAAACGCGCTCATCTGCGCATCCACCGGGAACACCTCAGCGTCAGCAGCCGCGTACGCGGCGCGCGCAGGAATTTCATCCATCGTGATCCTGCCTGTTGGAAAAATCGCAACCGGGAAATTACTTCAAGCTTTTGCCTATGGAGCCAAAATCGTCGCTATCGACGGCAATTTCGATGACGCGCTCCGAATCGTGCGCGAACTGGGCGGGACCGGTGAATTCACCATCGTGAATTCCATTAACCCGGACCGGATTGCAGGACAGAAGACAGCCGCATTTGAAATTGTCGATGATTTGGGTAACGCGCCCGATTTTCATTTACTCCCGGTCGGCAACGCCGGGAACATCACCGCATACTGGGCCGGCTATCGCGAGTACCTCGTCCGCGACATATCAACAAAATTGCCGAAGATGATTGGCTTCCAGGCGATCGGCGCAGCAGCGATTTTTTACAACCGCATCATCGACAACCCGGAGACAGTGGCTTCAGCTATTCGAATCGGAAATCCGGCGAGTTGGAAACAGGCGCGCGCAGCGATCGTGGAGTCGCGAGGATCGATCGATGCTGTTAGTGATGACGAGATTGTAGCTGCGCAACGCTGGCTGGCACAGCATGAAGGAATTTTCGTTGAGCCAGCCAGCGCGGCGTCGATCGCCGGCCTGTTCAAGTGCTGCGATTCAAATGAGGCAGCATGCTCATTCAAGCAAATTCCCGAAGCCAGCCGAATTGTCTGCACCGTGACCGGACACGGCTTGAAAGACCCCGAAGTGATTATCCGACAAATGGAAAAAATAAGGCCGACCCCTGCCACAGCGACCGAGGTGCAATATGCAATTGGCAGATAGCGCAGCATCGCTAGCTGTCATGTGGAGCGAACTCGCGACAGCCCGTGGAATCTAGCTATGTGTTAGCCGGCGGGATGGAAAGCCTCGCCTCGCCCCGTAAGCTTTCGGGGCTGCGTTGCAGCCTCGACTCCGCTCGGAATGACGATTAGGAATCTCATGGCCTAGAATTGTTTCAACATGCGCCTTGTAGTTCAAAAATACGGTGGCACTTCCGTGGGGACACCGGAACGAATTTGTCACGTGGCGCAGCGAATCCTCGACACTCAGCGCCAGGGTTGCCGGGTAGTGGCCATTGTCTCTGCCATGGCTGGAGTCACTGATGAATTGCTCCGGTTGGGGCGCGCTGTCACGCCGCAGCCAAGCAAGCGCGAGCTGGACATTTTGCTTTCAACCGGCGAACGGGCCGCCGCGGCCTTGACGGCGATGGCAGTGAACGGATTGGGCGGAACGGCAATCTCCCTAACCGGCGCACAAGCCGGAATCTTAACCGACCACAACCACACCCGTGCCCGGATCGCCAATATAAGTCCAAAGCAAATTCACGAACTCCTCGCCGACGATTACATCGTCATTGTGGCCGGTTTTCAGGGTCAGACCCCGGAAGGAGAAACCACTACGCTTGGACGTGGCGGATCGGACCTGACAGCAATTGCGCTGGCCGGCGCGTTGAATGCCGAGACGTGCCAGATTTTTACCGATGTGGATGGGGTTTTCACCTGCGATCCTCGAATTGTTAAAGATGCGGAAAAACTTGACGAAATTGCTTATGATGAGCTCCTTGAGATGGCTGGTAGCGGTGCGAAAGTGATGCAATCGCGCGCGGTTGAATTCGCCAAGAAATTCGGCGTGGAATTCGAGGTTCGATCGACCTTCAAGGAAGCTGCCGGGACGGTGACAAAGGAGGAAACCCCGAGCATGGAAGACATCCTGATCCGTGGCATCAGCCTCGATCGGCATCAGGCCAAGCTCAGCATCGCCGCAGTGCGGGACAAGCCGGGAATTGCCGCCCGGATCTTCTCCGATATCGGCGCGGCGCACATTATCGTTGATATGATCGTCCAGAACGCGTCGATTGACGGAACGACCGACATTTCGTTCACGATTCACGAAGACGAACTGGAAAACGCCCGCACAATACTCATGCCGGTGTTGGGCGAGTTGGGCGCGAAGCGGTTAAACACGTCGAGTGCCGTAGCCAAATTGAGTGTTGTCGGCATCGGAATGCGATCCCATTCGGGCGTTGCTGCGCGAATGTTCGAATGCCTGGGTCGTGCAGGCATCAACATTCAGCTTGTCTCGACCTCCGAGATTAAGATCGCCGTGATTATTGACGAGAAAGAAGCGGAGCGCGCCGCGCGGTTGATCCATGCCGAATTCGGCCTCGGGCGGCTGCTGCCGGCAGAGGCTGCAACGCATCCGTTAGGTTAGTGGATCTACGGATTGCGGACCGGGTCGACGTAAAACGGCTGCGTCCCTTCGATCTGCATTTTGTAACCGAAGACGCCGTGAATGACTGCGGCTGCAGGGTGATCCGGATTTTTCGACCGAAAACGATCGTCAGCGTTGGCCTGCTTCCATACGGTACCATCTTCCAACCGAATTATCGTCCTGCCGGTTAGACCGCCAAATGTGCCGTCTACGCGGCTCACGATGACATCCATCTTGGCGCGCGAAGCGCGGGCAGTAGCTTTCTTTTCAGCCTTTTGTTCGGTGATCTGGCGGTAGCCTTGAAGCCAGGCATCAAGCTTTTGCAGCTCATCCGGAGACAGCTTATTCAGTCCTGCAGCCTTGAATTCTTCCGGCGACATCATTTCCTTGATGCTGCCCGACATCTCTGGTGGCTCTGCAATCGCCGGCTCGACGCAGACCAGCATCGCGGAAAAGGCAAAGCTTACAAAAGCGACAGAAGCACTGCGGAAAATGTTCATGGCAAAGAAATAGGAAAGCAAGATTCGCCGATGCTACCACTGTGCAGGATAGGGTCAAGGCTTCGGCCTACGGAAGGGGCGGTCATTTAACAGAACCCGGCGATCATCAGGTGGACAACTTTCCGAGTATTCAACAACATCAGACAATATATGTCATATAAAATCTTAACCCAATGCAATTGCAACCGCTGCAGCCCTTGTCCTTCACTCGGGCACTCCACCGATGTTACTGTGCGCTGGCGCTGGTTCGTGGTATTCGGGTGTCGTTGGCTCAGTGTTAACTCGGAAAGGATCATCGTAGGAATTGCTCGCGCAAGAAACCAGCCCCATCACCAATACAGAGAGCGCTGAAACAAGAATAATCGACTTTTTCATGGCAGGAACCGTCGTTGACACCGCCGGGCAATTCAATCGCAGAACACCGTGAGCCGTAAAAGCTCGCAAGCATTTTCTGATGTGAAATGCGCACACAAGGATTCCGTAAAAGACTGTCTGTAATATAAAATCACAACGACTATCGATCACTTACGGTGCACACTTTTCGGAAGGCACTGCCAACGGTTCGACTATTGGCTGAAGTGCCTTCAGTACTGGCATAAAAATCTCACCGGTGCCGCCATCGCCGTTAGCCATCAGCGCCCAGACGGCGCCCGTGCAAGGATAAAATTGCACGTTGGCCGAATATCCGGCTTCGGAACCTGCATGACCGAATGAGATGACTCGACCGCCGGGACGTTCACGTTGGACCCCGATACCAAGCTCCTCGTCGATGCGTGTCTGCCGAAGTGCTGGTGTGAGGCCAAACCCTTCTCCCAGCGCGATCCCCCACCGATGCAAGTCTAACAACGTCGATGCGAGCGCCCCGGAGGCAAAAGAGAACTGGGGCCACTCTGACGTGTCGGTATGCGGCGGCATGTTCCGGCAGAAATCGGTATAGCCGTGGCAGAAAGGTGGATCGAGCTTGCCGTCCGTATCGAGCTTCGTCCGATGGAGTGCGAGCGGGTTGAGCAAGCGTTCGCTAAGGAGTGTAGCAAAGCTCTGGCCGGTAATTTTTTCTAAAATCCGGCCGAGAACGATTGTGTTCAAGCTCGAGTAGAGAGAACTCTTTCCGGGTGCAAACTTTGCCCGCGGCAATTTTATACCCATTGCGATGAGTTCATCGGGGCTGACCACTCGTTTTGGGTTAGCGCAGCGCAAGTCCAATTGCAGCATACTAATGTCTGGGAAGCCGCTTGAATGGTTTAAAAGCATTTTGATGGTGATTGCTGAAGCATCGGGAATTTGCGGATACCATCGCTCGATCGTGTCCTCCAAGCGGAGCCTGCCTTCTCCGACTAACTGCAGCGCGATTGTTATGGCAAACGACTTCGTGACGCTGCCGATCGGCGCTTGCAAATCCGCCGTCATCGGGGCTTTAGTTTTCAAATCGGAGACACCACGTGACGCTATCCAACTGCCGGTGCCGGGAATCCATAGACCTGTTATAACTCCGGGCAAACCTGATTTGCTGAACGCCTCATCAAGCGCTTTTTCAAGCGCAATACGCGAGCTTTCGGCGATTGGAGGCAACTCATTACCAGTTTCGTTGCGCGGCGATGCCCCGGAATTGCGGACTGCGTCAACGACCTCGCGAATCGAATCGATCACGAGTTGGGGTTGGTCGATCTGTATGTAGTGGCTGCTATTCGTGTTTGTGATGTGCTTAGCGTTGGGAAAAAGCCTTGCGAGACTGTCCTGAGCCGGCACTTGCGCCGCCCAGAGGGCGTCGGCGAACTTTGCCGTCACACCAGGTGGAAATCGGCCTGAGGCGATATCCTTGCTCGTGATCGGCGAATGATCGGCAGTGAGCACGACAATCGGCATCGCGCGTACCGGAGGAGCGGCGCGCACCTGTTCGAAGCTGCGCACGTTGTCGTACCTCTCGGGCACGTCATTCAGTTTTTCGAACACCGCTTGCTGTTCAGGCGTCAGTCGCTTGTAAAGATCCTCCGAGAGTGCATCGATGAGGACGAGGCCGGAGACATCTCTGGGGTAGGTGCTGGCATAGAGTCTGCTGATAAGACCGCCGATCGAGTGCCCGACAAGAACAAAAGGACCCGGCTCTTTTGATGCGATCAACAGGGCATGGAGATCCACGACCGCATCCGCTACGGTGATCGGCTCCGGCACCGGGTCACTGCGGCTCGGCTCGGATGCTAACGCACCAGTAGTGCCGGGACGGTCGTACGCACAGACCCGGGTGAGCCTAGCAACCTCGGTGAATACGACCGGCCCGGGTTTCTCCGGGTTCGGTGTGTTCCAAATATCTGCGCGATTACCCTTACCAGATACGAGCACCACGGTGGGACTGCCGGTGCCGCGACACTCCAGATACATCTTGCGGCCGCCACCGATATCGACCAGACCGGCGAAATCGCCCCTTACTCCGGCTCTCAAGGCGGCCGGTGCGGCCGGTTTTTGCTCGATCTGTTTTCGCGCAGAAGCCGCGGCTAGCGTCAGCAACACCGCGGAGAGCGAGATGAGTGTAACGGAGAATGTGTACAGAGAATTATTTTGTTTCTTTTGCATGAAGTTGCCAGTTGAACTGCATTAACTGCAATCCAGTTCCGCACGGAACAAGGAACCATTCTCACGAAGCGCTTTGAATAGCAGCTCGCTTCGGCTGACTCGGACTCCAGTTGGATCTGGGGAATCGGGCTGCGGATGGGCATCCTTAACTATGGGTTAGACGGTCGCGCAATTCCGCGGCTTAATCGCTTTTCCAAAACTCGACAGAGTCTCGTAAGCACAAACACCTAAGCTGCTCCTCCAGCTGACGTCGTTTTTCCACTAATTTTTGCGTGGTCGTTAGCACACGCTGCGCTCGCTTCATTAAGTCAGCTTGCTTTCGTGGCTTCCGCGCTCTTTTTTCCGCGCTCTTGCATCCTCACATGGGAAATATCTAGCCTATCAGTTTTTGTTAAAAGCGCCCCTCTTGTCAATGCTGATTGACCCAACGGAGCGTATTACAACCCTGGGAGATTACAAATGTGCGGTGTGCTGTCGTCTTGCATAACCGACTCCGCTATTGCCAACGTGTAATATTTCGGTTCAAACTGACTTCACGTACAACCCGGAACCGAATCAAAAATGAAAACCAAACAAAATATCCTCGTTTTGATGTTAGGCCTTTCTCTCTTTTGCAACAGCGCCGTTTGCGATGCAGACGGTTTCGATTCGGTTCGCTGTGGATCTGACGTTCAAAAAGCGCTGCTGGGCCGCAAGATGTCGAATGAGAAGATTGCTGTTCTCGAGGAGAGGCACAAGGATCTAGGGCTCAAAGATCTCGGCGCTTCAGAGATTTCAGATCAGTTATCGGTAATATCGTGGCAAATCTGTGGAGAAGAGTACGTCCTCCTGGAAGACAAAGATATCGTGCGAGACGTCCTGAAATTTCCGAAACACTCAAAGGAATTACCCGCTTTTGTCGGCTCGTGTCAGTTGAATGGACATGATCTTCCGGGCACAGCGATTGGCGTTCTCAAGAATGAAGATGGTGTTAAAATCCTTCCAGCGGTGAGCGCATGGAAGGTTGACGACACGCAGTTGAAATTCGTCGAGCTCAAGACAGAAGGACTTAGTTGCTCACGTGACGGAATAATTACTGCCGACGGTGGGTTGTGAATCGCCTAAGGAGCAGCCCTAATCGTTAGGCTACGATCCCTTCTAAGCCGCTTCGATCTTCACGGTACATTTGCCGGCGAGATATGCCCAAACCCGCCGGGCGCCTTCGCCTTGTTTTAGCCTAACGACAGAACCCATTCCTCCTTCAGCACCGCTGTCGAAATGCAAAGCAAGATACTCGCCCGCGCGTTCTGCGTAAGTGAGATGTTCGAGGTTGATGATTCGCCCATCGGGCAAGCTCAAAAGATTCATGAGCAATGCTGATTATCAGGTCTCGACGAAACGCACAAAGAAAAAGAATTTGCCTTCCGTTAGGTCATGAACCCT
>JBLMXH010000010.1:0-14853 GCA_050257685.1 Nitrospirota bacterium | reverse complement strand
AGGCCTACTTCCGTATCAACGCCGAGAACTTCGGGCAGTTTGAGCGCACTCTCATCATTGCCGATGAAGGCTCGGAAGTGACCTACATGGAAGGCTGCACTGCCCCGAAATTCAACACACCAACACTGCACAGCGCGGTCGTGGAACTCGTCGCACTAAAGGGCGCAAAGATCCAGTACATCACGGTGCAGAATTGGGCTTCAAACGTTTTCAACCTCGTCACAAAACGCGGGCTCGCTCAGGAAAATGCCGAAGTGAAATGGATCGATTGCAACATCGGCTCCCGCCTCACCATGAAATATCCCGGTGTTGTCATGAAAGGTCGCAAAGCACGCGGGGAAGTTTTGTCGATCGCGCTTGCCAATGATGGTCAGCATCAGGACACCGGCGCGAAGATGATTCATGCTGCCGATGAAACGACCAGCAACATCATTTCCAAATCAATCTCGATCGGGAAAGGACGCGCCACGTATCGGGGTCTGGTGCATGTGCCGAAGCATCTCAAGAATTGCAAGAATAACACCGAGTGCGACGCGTTGCTGATCAATGCGACGTCGCGCACCGATACGTATCCCGCGATCACTGTGCGCGGCACTGGTAACGCGGTGCAGCACGAAGCCAGTGTCAGCCAGGTTAGTGCGGAGCAAATTTTCTACATGCAACAGCGCGGTTTGAGCGAAGCGCAGGCGATGAGTTTGAGCGTGAACGGTTTCGTTAACGATCTGGTGCGTCAATTCCCCATGGAGTACAGCGTCGAGCTTAAGCGGCTGATCGAGCTGGAGATGGAAGGCTCCGTCGGGTAACTACCACACCGCCCGGTTTTTTGTAGCGGCGCTCTCTGACCGTCGTTTTGTTTCGAATGTCTTTAGTCACTAATCACGAAGTCGCTGAATCCGGATCAATTCTTTCCGGCCCGGGTGAGCTACGCGATTTGCCTCATTGGTTCCGGGAGCAGCAGCGCGCTGCATGGGACCAATTCGAATCCCTGCCACAACCGACGCGAAAAAATCAGGCCTGGCGATTCTCGAATGTCGGTCTTCTTGATTTGGCGCCGTTCAAGACCAGTTTGCCGCTTTCTGAAGACGATCGCGAAAATATTTTGAAATATTCCCGTGGCCTCGAGAAGTACGCAGGCCGGATGATTTTCGCTAACGACCAGCTGATCGAGCGCGACGTTGTTTCTGAAGACCTGAAAAAGCGTGGTGTGATTTTCCAGCCGCTCGAGCGAGCGATGGTGGAACAAGCCGATCTCTTTCGGAAATATTTCATGTCGACCGAGGCAACGCTCGGGTCGGCAAAATTCGCCGCGTTACACAAGGCGCGCGTTTCGACGGGAACATTCCTGTTCGTGCCCCGCGGACTGGAGATCGAATTGCCGATTGAAATTTTCCACTGGCTCCGCCACGACAACATGTCGGTGTTCCCGCATCTGCTCCTCGTGGCCGACGAGTTAGCGAAGGTCACAGTGATCGAGCATTTTCGGTCATGCAGCCGAACGGCACCAGGCTTCGCATGTGGTGTGAACGATCTCATCGCGGGGCCCGGAGCGAAGGTGACATACGTCTGTGCGCAGGAGTGGGGCAGTAACGTGATCGCGTTACAAATGAACTCCACCGTCGTCGATCATGATTCTTCAGCGATGAGCCTGAACCTGCACGTGGGGGCAAAGTACTCGCGATTCGAAAGTCTAAGCCGTCTCATTGGCGAAGGCGGTCGCAGCGATCTGCTCGCTGTCGCCGTCGCGAAGCATCAACAGGAATTCGATGCGCGCACGTTACAGGATCACATCTCGCCGCGCACGGCGAGCGACTTGCTTTACAAAAATGCGCTGGATGATCGCGCCCGCACAATTTTCGGCGGACTCATCCGCGTGGAACCGCACGCTCATTTCACGGATGCTTATCAAAAGGTTCGAAACCTTCTCCTCAGCGACGAAGCTGAAGCGAACTCGATGCCCGGCCTGGAAATTCTTGCCGACAACGTCCGTTGCACCCACGGGGCCACCTCCGGCCAAATTGACGAAGACGAACTCTTTTATCTGCGCACCCGCGGCATTCCCACAAAAGTCGCGCAACGCCTCCTCGTCACCGGATTCCTCGACGAAGTGATCCAACGCCTCGATCATCCAACGATTGGTGATCATTTACATCGGTTGATCGAAGAGAAATTCGCTGCGTGACCAAGGAACGACGGCTTCCCAGCCGTCGTGTTTTGCAAGAGGGCTTCGCAAGCGTCCCTCCTCGCGGACGTGTGTCGCTTTAACGACGCGAACAGGGCCGGACACGAATTACACCAATTGCCACGAACCTAACCAAATTCATTCGTGTGAATTGGTGGAATTGGCATCTCACTTTTGCAAAGCAGCATCGCATTTGGCGATCTCGCGGTTGAGCTCTTCAACCCAAGTCTGGTTGGCAGCTGGCAGGCGACCGCGACTGCGCAAGTCCTCCAGAATCGCCAGAGCTTGCCTGAACATATCTCGTGCGGCGCTCCGATGTTGGCTCACTTCGGCCTGTTGCGCCTCCTTGTCTTCGGCAAGGGTGATATATGTGTGGCCCAGCTCCTCGTATGTCGAGGCTCTTAAGTTGCGATGCCACCAGTTGGTTGCGTCTTCATGGATTTGGTCGAGAAGCGCGATGGTTCTGCCGGACTCCTCCAGCGCAGCATCCGGCTTGGCAAGCCGCGCCTGCATTTTAGCCATGCTGGCCCGGCAGCCAGCGCGCCTCAGCTGGAGGAGAATATCCTGTGGCGCATCGGAGATTAGCTTTTCGCAGATCTCAAGCTCCTGGCGAAAATGGGAAAGTGCTTGAACATAATCGTGCATGCCGGCCAGGAGATCGGCCGCCTTGGTGTGGCCCCAGCTAAGGTCGCTGCGAGCGGTTGCATTGGCCGGGTCTGTGGCGACAATCTCTTCGGCAAGAGCGATCATCTTGCGAAAATTTTCCAAGGCGGCAGGTGGATCGCTTTCTATCCGGTAGTTGCCAGCGTTTTGGTAGCTAATCACAAGGCGGCGACGGTAGCTGACGTTGGTTGGATCCTCCACGACGAGGGCTTCTATCAAAGGGCGCGCCTTGGCATTGCTCGCGATCGCGCCATCGCTGTCGTCCTTTAGAAACAACACTCTGCCAATGTTTTCATGAATGAAGGCCAGCATTTGGCGGTATTCACGGTTTGTGGGATTGCTGGCCACAAGCTTCTCACAAGTGGCCAGCGCCGCGCGATATTGATCCAGCGCAGCGGACTCGTTGCCGCTGTCATTCAGCGCCATACCCATCCTATTGCGAACGTCGGCCAGCTCGAATTGAAGCCCGGCATCGGTCGGCTGTTCCATCGTTAAATCGATGTAAAACGAGGAAGCCTTGCGAAGATACTCCATCCCGTCTGCTGGTTTGTCTGTGTCCAGCAAACGGTATCCAATGTTCCGGTAACTCACGGCCAGGTCATGCCGAGCCTGCGGATCGCGCGGATTGGCTGCGACCAGCACTTCACGGATTCGCAGCGCTTGACGATAATTCTCAAGCGCCCCGGCCAGATTACCCAAGCTGGCGCCCCCTGCTGTCCCGCGCACGTCCCCGAATTTATCGTAAGCGGAGGCCAGTTCACGTTGCAACGCGAGATCACCGCCGGCGTCTTTCGCGAGGCTGTCCAGATACGCGAGCGCGTCTTTGACCAACCGATCACGCACGCGGGTTGCGCCGGGCAAATCTTTGATTGCATCGTGATAGTCGAAGAGAACCGAATGAGCTAGTCGCCGCACATCGTTAAACCGCCGCTCGGTGCGCGCCTTTTCCGCTTCGGCCCGCGCCTTCTCCATCCTGGCAAGGCCCTCTTGCACTCGCGCCCGGTGCGCCTGCAACGTGGTCGCAATTATACCGCCGACCAAGCTCAGCAACACCAGCGCGGCGGCCGCCGTTGCTGTCTTGTTGCGCCGCATAAATTTCGCGGCGCGATAGCCGAAAGTGTCCTTGCGAGCGCGCACTGGACGCGCCTCGAGATGACGTCGGATATCTTCGGATAATTGTTCGACCGATTTGTAGCGGCGCTCAGGTTCCTTGCGTAGCGCCATGAGCACGATGTTGTCCAGATCGCCACGCAGTTGTGGCCCGGGCTTCCAGGCCGTATGGAATCGGCTGTAAGCCGACGCCACAACGCTTGGCCGCGTTGGCTCCTGTTCCAGGACTGCACTCGAAATTTCTTCCGGCGTTCGCGTTTTCAGTCGGTAAGGCTTCTGGCCCGTTAGCAGTTGATAGAGGACCACGCCCAGTGAATACACGTCGGTGGCTGTGGTTACGGGTTGCCCGCGCACCTGCTCAGGGCTGGCGTAGTCCGGCGTCATCAGCCGCAGCCCAGTTAGCGTCACCGATGGTTCCGTCGCGACGCCGGGCTGCAATATTTTGGCAATCCCAAAGTCGAGTAACTTTGGCGTGCCATCGCTCGTCACGAGGATATTCGATGGTTTGACATCGCGATGAATAACAGTGTGCCGGTGCGCATAGCTAACGGCAGCGCACACCTTTCGAAAAAGTTTCAGCCGTTCGACGATAGATAGCGCATGCGCATTGCAATAGGCATCAATGGGCAACCCTTCCACGTATTCCATCACAAAATAGGGCAGACCGCTTTCAGTAGCGCCGCCATCGAGTAGACGCGCAATATTTGGGTGATCGAAAGTCGCCAGTATCTGTCGCTCATTGCGAAAATGACGAAGCACCGAGTCGGTGTCCATGCCGCGCTTAATCAGCTTGATCGCGACCTTCTTCTCGTACTCTCGGTCGGCACGCTCAGCCAGATAGACCGCGCCCATCCCTCCGGCGCTGATGCGTTTTGAGATTTTGTAATGGCCGATCGTTTCAGCAATCAGCAAGTCTGTTTCGTCGTCCTTTAAGAGGCCTGCCGCCACATCCGCAACGGGGGTTTCGATGAAACTGCCCGCTCGCCGATGCAAAGCTAACAATGCCTCAACTTCACGACGCAAAGTTTCATCGCCGGTGCATTTCTGACTCAGAAACGCATCGAGTTGGTTCGGTTCGCATTCCAATGCGGCGTGGAAGATCTTCTCAACCTTTTGGAAGTCGGGGGCAGACATTTTTGTTAACCCGCGCCCTGCAACTGGCCGTACAACCAGGTCTTGGCGAACACCCAATCACGCCGAACCGTCACAGTTGACACGTTTAGTACCTCGGCAATTTCGTCTTCCTTTAGGCCGCCAAAATATCTGAGCTCCACTACCTGAGCTTTGCGTGAATCGAGCGTCCCCAACCGTTCCAAAGCATCATTGAGGTCGAGAATCGCTCTGGGCTCTTCGGGCGAGACCAGCACGGCCTCATCGAGCTTTACTTTGGCAGCGCCGCCACCGCGTTTCTGGCGCTGCGCCGCCTTGGCCTGATCGACGAGGACATGGCGCATCGCTTTCGCCGCGACGGCAAAAAAATGTGAGCGATTCGTGAAGCTCGGTTTCTTCTGGTCCGCAAGGCGCAGATACGCCTCGTTTACCAGTGCCGTGGTTTGCAGCGTGTGGTCAGCACGCTGCCCCTCCATATATCGATGCGCCAGCCGGCGCAGTTCTTCGTAAACTACCGGCGTTAGTTTCTCGAGCGCGTCGGCCTCTCCCTGGCTCCAATCAACCAGTAATCGTGTGATCTCGTCTCGCCGAGGCGGGGGAACAACCGATTCTTTTTCGCCATTCATCAGGATGATTTTGTCCGGCTACCGTGGGTTCGCTGCTACGGCGGCTCAAAAAAAACTCTTTTCCATGATCGGTTTCGGTCTCGTCCGTCGTTTTACCGAGATGGAAGGAAATTACAAACACCAAAACAACGATAAATCACAACTATGGGACATGAATCCGGGGTGGGTAACAAAGCCTTCTGTGGTTGTTTTCTTCCCCTCTTTCAGACCTCATCCGTTGCCGATCAACCGCTAGGGAGAAACACAATGAGTATGAACTTATTCAGATCAACAAGTGCCGATGGTGCCATGCAAACGTTGCGACCTGGGGCACGCAGGCTCCGACCGACTGGGAGATCCGGTGTTGCGTTTTTGATTCTGGCGGCGCTAATCGGACCCCAAGTGATCGTTTTGGCTCAGGCGCCGCCGAATACGACCATCCCCCGTGTGCCCAATCCACCACTGAGCAGCGACCTGATCAATTTGCCGGGTGACCTGCGGGGGGTGCCGGTGCCAGGCCCGTCGAACCTGAATGAGTTCGTCCGGGATCCCGCCATGGCGCGCGCCCTTGGCAAGGCCCTTTTCTGGGACATGCAGGTGGGGAGCGACGGCATTCAGTCCTGTGCAAGCTGCCATTTCCGTGCCGGAGCCGACCCGCGATCGAAGAACCAATTGAGCCCGGGCTTGAAGCGCATGCCCGTGGCGGACCTCACCTATTCGGCGGGCCGGGGTCCCAACTTTCAGCTAGAAGCCGCGATCTTCCCGTTGACTCGGCTTGCCAATCCAGGTGTTCGCGGCGCTCTCGATCCGACCAACGACTGTAATGACGTAGTGTCTTCGCAGGGCATTCATCATCCCGGTAACGAAGCCGATCCGCTGCGCTTTCTTGTCGGGCCGGTAAACACCCGTCGCGTCGAGCCGCGCAATGCTCCAACGACGATCAACGCCGTTTTCAATCATCGCCAATTCTGGGACGGGCGGGCCGAGAACATTTTTAACGGTGTCAATCACCTCGGCCAGCGCGATCCCGATTCGAAGCTCTTTCGTGCCGACGATCCGAGGAATCCGATCGAAGTGCGAGTGGAGCTGGCGAATTCCAGCCTCGCGTCGCAGGCCGTGGCACCGATCGTGAACGACCTCGAGATGGCCGATCCGAACCGCAGCCGACTCGACGTGGGTCGCGAGCTGGCGAGGGGTAAACGTGTGCAAGGAAAGGGCGTGTTGAAGGTGCGCCCACTGGCCAGACAGCAGGTTTCCCCCACCGACAGCGTGCTCGGCTCGATGAGTCGATGGCCGCAGACAGGTCTCTCATTGAGCAGGTACGACCTGATGATCCAGACGGCTTTTCACAACAAATGGTGGGATTCAAGGAAGCTCATCCGTGTAAACGCCGACGGAACCAAGACCTTGATAGATAAGCACGACGACGACGATCATCTTCCTGAAAATGAGTTCGCGCTGATCCAGTACAACTTCTCGCTCTTCTTCGGGATTGCCGTACAGCTCTACGAGTCAACGCTCGTCTCCGATGATACGCCTTGGGATCGCTTTCGGCGTGAGCACCCCGCGGCGACCGACCCGGCCTTGAACCCGTGGACGAATGAGACGCCGAATCAGATCAGCCGGCTCGCCCTCTTCGGTGCCCATCTTTTCAATGACCGCACCCGCGTCCCCGCCGGCCACATCCGCTGCTCGAACTGCCATGAATCAAATGAGCTCACGGATGCTTCTGTGCGTCGCGTCGGTCTCGCCACGAACGGGCCGGTGCGCAATCGCGACGGCAATGTTATCGACAAAGGTTTCAACAACATCGGCGTGCGGCCAACCGACAACGACCTCGGCGTCGGCGCGACCGATGCGTTCGGGCCGCTCTCGTTCTCGCGCCGGCTCTTTCCTGGCGGCGCTCCGATTGGCCAAATGTTCGACGGCGCCGTCGTGGATAAGGGCTTTGGCGTGCAAGGCGCGTTCAAAGTTCCGTCGCTCCGCAACGTGGCGCTCACCGCACCTTACTTTCACAATGGCGACGTACTCACGCTTCGTCAGGTAGTCGAGTTCTATTCCCGGGGCGGCAATGTGTTTCCCGTCAACGAACTCGATGGCACAGTCATCGAACCGCTCGGCGTCCCAGCCCCGACGCTGAACTCCGACGAGATTGATGCGCTCGTCGCCTTCCTGGAGACGCTCACCGATGACCGCGTCGTCTTCCAGCGTGCTCCATTCGATCATCCGCAGCTCTTCGTGCCTAACGGACACCCGGGGAACTCCAACTCAACCATTGACGCGGACGGCGACGGCCTGGCCGACGACGTTTTGGTCGAAATACCCGCGGTCGGCGCCCAGGGCGGCAATCCGCTTCCGGGCTTTCTCGAGGGGCTTTTCGGGCCGACCCATTGATTCGTGACCTGCGTCAGAAAACGACGTGACGATTGGTGCGAAGCAAGCGGCAAAATCGGACGTTCCTCAATTGTTCGGAACGACAGTGAAGTTGCGAGGATCGTTGGCCACAGACAGCAGTCAGTTCTCCGGCTTCTCCTCCGTATTTAGCTCGAAATTGATTTTGACGTCGTAGTGATCGCCCTTGATTAGCCCGGTCGGAGGCGGATCAACCTGGCTGACTTGTCTCGCAACTGCCGCTACTGATTCATTGACGGTGGCGTTTTTGGACGGCTTCACGATTTCAAATTTCGAAACGCGACCGTCTTTTCCAATCCGAACGTTAACAAGTGTCGAAATCTTTTCTCCCGAAGGGACCTTCGTGGTGGGTTGGATCCAAGCGTTGTAAAAACGATCATGCAACATGTTGCCATACCAGCCAAATTCGGATGCACTGCTTCCGCCACCGGCAGTGCCAGTTTTGCCTGTTGATCCGTTTCCGCTCTGAGGCGCCGAATCCTTCTTCACTAAAGTCATTTTGTCTTTTTTCTCCGACTTGATGCTCGCTATCGCTGGACTCGGCTTGGGTTTTGCCGCCGGTTTTGGAGAAGTTTTTGCCCGCACAGTTTTCCTGGGGGTTGCCCCGCCTGTAACGCTATGCGTAGCCTTGCGGGCAGGTTTCGGGATTGGTTTTGGAGTGATTTTTGCTTTTGGTGCAGAAGTCGCAGTGGTCTTCACCGGTGTTGCTGTTGCTGTCGCTCCCGGAGTAGCGGTTGGCAATTCGATCTCGCTTTTCGCGGCTGCTATCACCGGCTTCTCATCTGCAGCTTGATCTTTTTCGGTTTGGCTGGGTTCAGTGTCAGCGGTTCGCTGCTTCGCTGATGGCGATTCCTCTTTTTCCGGTCGATCTTCCGAGAGATCTCCAGCGCTACCTAACCACACAATGCTCTCTGGATTCGATGGCGTTTTCGCTGCGACACTCCAGCGGATCAGTCCCGCGATCAGAGCGATGTGCGCTAGCGCGATCAGGACGACGTTTCGCCAAAAGGGCTTCACGCGGTTGAGCCGCTAAACCGTGGAGCAGTTGAGCCGCGGTAGGGCGGGCAGTCCTCTGCACGCCGGAAAACCAGGGAACGCGGCGCGCATGGAGTGGCGCGCCCTATCAGTTGCGTAGGCGCCGGGCACTCAAAACGTTCTCGCCCATTAGTGTTCATTCGTGCTTGCCTTGGTGGCAATGCCGACCTTCGTGATCCCAGCTCGTTGCAATCCATCCATCACCGCGATCAGTTTTTGTACGGGCAAATCGCGATCGGGTCGAATCACAATAGCGATATCCGGATTTGTCTCTTTCAACTGCACCAATTGCGTCGTCAGAGTTTCCAGGTCCATCAGCTGATCATTGAATCGGATCGACTCGCTGCGATCGATTGAGACCGTTTGTACGTGCGACGTGTTGATGGGCGGATTTTTGGTCGCACTGGATGGGATCACCAGATTCATGCTGCTTTCGAGCAGCGGAGTGGTGATCATGAAAATTATGAGCAGCACAAAAGCGAGATCGAGCAACGGCGTGATGTTGATCTCGCTCAATGTCGAGAGGTTCTGGCGTTGCGAGTAGCGGCGCATGTTAACCACGAATAGACACGAATGAACACCAACTACTACAATGACGAATTCCGAATGACGAATGACGAATTAATGTCCAAGGTCGAATGACGAAAACACAAACAGCAGTCTTTGGCCTTGTTGGGGCTTCGTCATTCGGATTTCCTTCGGCATTCGTCATTCGTGCTTCGTGATTGCCCCTGTTTTATTCACATTGAGTTCTGGTTACTCATCTTCGCAACGCGTGTTCGCGCACGTTGTGATCAACGTACTTGTGCTCGAACTCGGATGCGAGCTCCGCGGCGAAGTTGTCCATTTCCACGATGATCCCGCGAATGCTGGTCACAAGAAAGTTGTAACCAAACATTGCTGGAATCGCGACGCACAGCGCGACCACTGTGGTTATCAGCGCGCCAGAAACGCCGGGGGCCATCGCCACTAGATTCGGCGAACCGGCTTCCGCAACACCGGTGAATGCGTCCATCACGCCCCAGACTGTGCCCAATAATCCGAGAAACGGTGAACCGCTCACCGCAGTCGCGAGCAGGATCATCTGCGATTCGAGTGAAAGCGCTGTCTCGCCCACAGCGCGTTCCATTGCTGCATTCACCGCACCCATCTGCGCCGGCGAGATTTTGTCTGCAATTTCTAGTCGCGCACGAAACGTGCCATCGACTTCAGCCGAGCCGAGCAGATGAAATGTCATTTCCTCACAGCCCGCGCGATAAACATTGAAAACCGGCGCACCGGGAAACCGCGCGTTTTTTTCAAACAGACGAAGAGGCTGTCGATCTTTGTGAAAAGCAGCCATGAACCGCGCGTTCTGTCTTCGAGCGAAGCGGATCACGCGCAACTTCGTGATCATAATCGACCAGCTGAAAATCGATGCGACAGCAAGAAGAGTAAGGACAATTTTCCCTGCGATCGTCGAGTGATCGAACGCAAAAACTAAACCGCCGCCGGCCGCTACGATATCCGGAACGAGCATTCCCGCGTCACCGGGAGTAGTAATAGCGCCGTTTTGCAGAAACGAAAGTGAGAATCCTGAAAATGACGAATGACGAAACGATTCAAGTCGTCATTTAATCATTCGAGCTTCTTTCGTCATTCGTCATTCGTGCTTTGTCATTCTGCTTGGGTACGTCGGGTGCCTCTTCGCCGCGATGATAAACGCAGCACCAATGACAATGAGGAAGAACGAAAAGAATTGGCCGCGCGTGAACGGCCCGATCAATGTGGCATCGGGCTCGCGGAAATTTTCCACCACGATTCTAAACACCGCATAGCAAATGAAAAACAATCCGGTCAAAACGCCGTTGGGTTGACGCATGCGCGTTCGCATAAACCACAAAATCGCGAACAACACGATACCCTCGAAGAAGGCTTCATAAATTTGCGACGGATGGCGCGGCGACAGAATTGACCGCAGTGCGTTCGCGACCTCTGGCCGGCTGCGCACCGCGCCGATGATTGCATCTGGTGTCGTCAACGACGGATCGATTTGCGCGCAGGCTTCGACTGCGCGTTCAGTTTCCTGAGGATGATCGAATAGTTCCTTCGGAAATTGCATGGCCCACGGAACACTCGCGATCCGCCCGTAGAGCTCGCCATTAATGAAATTCGCGCATCGGCCAAAAAACAATCCCACCGGTGCGGTTACAACAAGATTGTCGCCAAGGTTTAACCACGAAATTTTGTGACGCCACGCGTAGTAAAACGTAAACAACAACAAACCGAGCATCCCGCCGTGACTCGACATGCCTCCTTCCCAAACGCGCAAGATCGACAACGGCTCGCGCAACATTTCTGGCTTATAGAAAAAAACATAGCCGAGACGGCCGCCAACGATCACCCCGAATAATGCGCAGCCGGTGATGAAATCGCCTACGCGTTGCGGCGGCAGATCGGCATATCCGTGTTTGGACAGCCACAGGAAAAGCAAATAGCTCGATACAAACGCGGCCACATAAGCGAGGCCATACCATCGCGGACCAACGTTGTCGTAGATCCGAAAAATGATCGGATCGAGGTTGTGGAGGTAATAGGCGATCATTTGCGTCGCGCGATTCTGGCTGGCATTCCGAGCGAAGTCGAGGCTGCAACGCAGACCCGAAAGCTTTCGGGGCGAGGCCAGGCTTTCAATCCCATTGCGGCACCTACATTTAATTCCGCGAGATCCTTCGACTCCTCCCGCGTATGCGGGATCCGCTCAGGATGACACCGCCGGTTTCGGACGAGAGCTGTTCAAAAGCTTTCGCAAGAACGGCGCGGTCCGGCTAACACGGTTTTTCGCCACCTGTTCCGGTGTTCCGCAGGCGACTACTTCGCCGCCGGCGTCGCCCGCTTCCGGACCTAGATCAACAATGTAGTCGGCTTCGGCGATGACGCTCAGATTGTGTTCGATAATGATGACCGTGTTTCCTTCGTCAACGAGTCGATGCATCACGTTGAGGAGCAGTTCAATATCGGCCATGTGCAGGCCGATTGTCGGTTCCTCGAGCAAATACAATGTCGATCCGGGCTTGCGCATTTTTCGAATCCGCTCGTCTGCCGCCCGACTTACGCCGCGTTTCAATTGCGTCACCAGCTTGAGGCGCTGTGCTTCCCCGCCGCTTAGCGTGGGACTCGATTGTCCCAGCTTCAGGTAGCCAAGGCCGGTGTCGACCAGCAGCGAAAGTGGACGGGCGATTTTCGGATGCGCTGAAAAGAATTGCGCGGCCTCTTCGATGGTCATTTCCATCACGTCTCCGATGGATTTCTCATTGTAGAGAATCTCCAGCGTCTGCGGATTGTACCGTCTGCCATGGCAATCTTCACAAGAGACGTAACTGCTGGGCAGAAAGTTCATCTCGAGTTTGATTACTCCCTGGCCCTTGCACGTCTCGCAGCGTCCGCCTTCGGCGTTAAACGAGAACCGGCTCGCCGAATAGCCCCGCATACGTGACACAGGCAATTGCGCGTAAAGATTTCGGATTTCATCGAACACTTTCACGTAGGTTCCCGGCGTTGAGCGTGAGGTCTTGCCGATCGGCGACTGATCGACTTCGTATACGGCTTCGATGCAGGCATTCTGGGGAGCGCACGCTTCCAGCGTGCTGGTTGCCGCATCTTGCGGCAACGAACTTTTGTCTTTGTGCGGATGGTTAGGCCACAGACGCAACTGGGAAGTTCGTGAAGGCAGAATGCCTTCACCAGCACGCGAGACGCGTGCGCTCCCCAGAGTCGCTTTGACCTGCGGCAACAGCACATTGTGCATTAGCGTCGACTTTCCCGAGCCAGAGATGCCGGTGATCACGGAGAGTCGCCCGACTGGGAAACGCACATCGATGTCTTTCAAATTGTTCGCACGCGCGCCACGAATCTCGATCCAGTTTTCGACGTCGCGCAGCGACCGGCGTGATCCCCGGATCGGATGACAGAGCGGCGATTTCAAGCAACGCGCGGTTTCGGAATTTGGATTTCTCTGGATGTCGCTTAGTGTTCCGCTCGTCACCACCTGGCCGCCATGAATTCCAGCGCGCGGGCCGAGATCGATGATATGATCAGCGCGTCGCATTGTTTCTTCGTCGTGCTCGACCACGAGCAATGAGTTACCCTTGTTCCGCAATGTCGTGAGCGTTTCCAGCAGGCGCTGATTATCGCGCGGATGGAGGCCAATGGTCGGCTCGTCCAGGACGTAAAGCACGCCGCGTAAATTTGAGCCGAGTTGGGCAGCCAAACGGATTCGCTGGGACTCGCCGCCACTCAAAGTTTTCGCTGAACGCCCAAGCGCTAGATAACCAAGTCCGACCGTCTCCATGAAACGCAGCCGTTGTTGAATCTCGGGAATGAGACCGGCAGCTATCGTCTGATCTGTGCCTTTGAATCTTAGTTTCGCGATTGCGCGCGCTGCCTGGCTCGCCGACAGATTCGTGAACTGGTCGATTGTATAGCCTTGCACGCGCACATGACGCGCCTCCGCGTTCAAACGCGACCCGTGACAACTTGGACATTCGCGCGCTTCGCCTTCGTTGATCCATTCCGATTCGCGTTCGGCGGCCAACTCGCTTTCCAACACGGACTCCCCATCACGGCTCGCTCCCGTTTGCAATTCGTGATCCCAAATTTCGCCAAACCCGCCGCATTCTTCGCACATCCCATGCGGCGAATTAAACGAGAACAAACGCGGATCGAGTTCCTCAAATGCGCGGCCACAATTCGGACAACTCATCTCGGTGCTTACGACCGTGATGCGGTTTTTTGAATCCAGCAGACGCGCTGTGCCGCGACCAATCTCAAGGGCGCGTCCGGTAAGGTCGCGCGCACCAGCGATTCGTGGCCGATCGATCACGCCCACCACCACATCAATGGTGTGTTCTTTGAAACGCTCCAGTTTCCGAAATTGCGCGATCGGGACGAGCTTTCCGTCGACGTAAAGACTGTCGAATCCCTGGCGCTCTGCCCAGCGCGCCACGTCCGTGTGAAAACCTTTGCGCGCTTTCACCACTGGCGCGAGCACCTTCAGGGGACCGCGTTTCGCAGCCGTCTCGATCTGTTTCACGATGGAAGCCGCACTTTGTTTTTCCACAGGCAGATCACAATCGGGGCAAAACTGCGTTCCAGTTTTTGCGAACAAAAGGCGCAGGAAATGGTAAACCTCCGTAACCGTCCCGACCGTCGATTTGCCTCCGCCACGAGTTACACGCTGTTCGATAGCGACGGTCGGAGGCAATCCGCTAACCAGATCGACATCTGGTTTCTCGAGTTGCTCCACGAATTGTCGCGCATACGGGGACATACTGTCGAGAAACCGACGCTGTCCCTCGGCAAATAGAATGTCGAATGCGACCGTCGATTTACCGGAGCCGCTCAAGCCGGTGATCACGACCAGTTGCTCCCGCGGAATTTTCAAGTCGATGTTTTTGAGATTGTGCTCGCGCGCGCCATGGACATGAATCGCGCCGTTCTTCTCGTTCACCCGATAACGGGCGGGAGGCTCCGCTGCGCGCAACAGATCGCCGGGAGCGCCCGCATCTTGCGGGCTATGCGCGGCATCTTGCCGCGCGAACCCTTCCGTACTACGTTGTCCATTCGGCAGGATGCCGAAGGTTGCACGCTGGAAGCGTGCGCTCCCCAGAACGCCGCGAAGGAATTTGCCGGTATGCGAATGTTCGACACGCGCGATTTCTTCCGGTGTGCCAACCGCCACAACTTCGCCGCCCGCATCAC
>JBLMXH010000009.1:0-7466 GCA_050257685.1 Nitrospirota bacterium | reverse complement strand
CGCAGCTTTCTTGTCGTCGCGCTTTTCGTGATACTCCACGATGTCGGAGAGCAATTGCGAGTCAGCCACGTCCTCGATCGTGTCGTGAAACCGGGCGAGCTGGGTGGCTGTCGTCTTCCCGACCTCAGGGATCGCCAGCGCAAAAAGCCATCGCGAGAGCGGCAAGGTCCGCGCGCGCGCGATCGCGTTTATTGCCTTCGTGGCGTTTTTCTCACCAAAAACGCGCGGTGTTTCCTCCGTGCCGAGATTTAGTTTCGCGAGTTGCTCGACCTTCAATTCAAACAAATCAAGTGGCTCGCCAACCCAGCCGCGCTCAACGAGTTTATCCGCAACAATTCCGCCGATGCTTTCGATGTCGAGCGCGCCGCGCGCGGCGAAAAATTCCACGCGCCGCGTAGTCTGTGCGGGACAATAGAGATTTTCACAGCGCCACGCGACAAATTCCGGGTCGCGCCGGATCGGCCCACCGCATACGGGACACTTTCCGTGAATGTGTTTTGCGAAATCGAATGGCTTCGCGTCTCGTGGCCGCTTCGATTTCACAACTTCAATGACCGCAGGAATGACTTCGCCCGCTTTTTCGATTACGACCGAATCGCCAATGCGAATGTCTTTGCGTTTGATTTCGTCTTCGTTGTGCAACGTGGCTCGGGCGACAGTACTGCCGCTCACCAGCACAGGTTCCAGTACCGCTACTGGCGTAAGGATTCCGGTACGCCCTACCTGAATGATGATGTCTTGCAACCGGGTCTCGACGCGTTCGGCCGCGTATTTGTAAGCGATTGCCCATCTGGGGGCTTTGGCAGTGAACCCGAGCCGTTCGCGTTGCGCGAGTTCATCCACTTTGATTACTGCACCATCGGTTTGATACGGAAAGTTGCGTCGGATCGCGTCGAGGTTGCGGATTGCTTCTAAAATGTCGTCAATCGAATCAGCCAGCCACCAATCCTCGTGGGTAGGCAGACCGAGTTTCTTGAACAATTGAAAAATCTTCGAATGAAGCTCGACTTCTGCGCCTTCAACCATCCCCGTACCATAAAAAACGATTCCGAGTGGGCGTTTCGCGACCAATTTTGGATCGAGATGTTTTAGAGAACCGGCTGCTGCATTGCGCGGATTCGCAAAGAGCGGAAGACCCGCTGCTTTGCGTTCCTGGTTCAATTTCTCGAAACCGGCCTTATCGAGATAAGCTTCGCCACGCACTTCGAAAATGTCAGGCGCATTGCCGCGCAAGTGATGCGGCACTGAACGGATGGTTTTAATGTTCTGGGTGATGTCGTCGCCTACGAGACCATCACCACGCGTCGCGGCATATTTCAGCCGGCCGTTTTCATACATCACAGATACCGCAACGCCATCTACCTTGGGCTCGATGACGACAGGGATGTTTTCGTCCGGCAACAGACGCGTGATCCGTTTGTAAAAGTTCGCTACTTCGTCTTCGGAATAGGTGTTGTCGAGACTGAGCATCGGCGCGCGGTGCTGGATTTGCGCAAACGCCTCAAGCGGCTTTCCGCCGACGCCCTGAGTTGGCGAATCGGGCGTAAGAAGATCAGGAAATTGTGTCTCGAGATCAACAAGCTGCTTGTAGAGCCGGTCGTATTCGCGGTCGCTGATAGTCGGCGCAGCGTCCTGGTAATACAGCCGGTCGTGCTTGCGGATTTCATCGCGCAATTGGGCGATCTTTTTCTCGGCTTCGGCTCGGTCCATTGATCTTTTCACGATACAAATACGCGAAATTTCGGCAATGAATGAGGTGTAATGGAAAAGTAGGGCGGGCAGTCCTCTGCACGCCACTTCATCACCTAACCCAGATCGGTAGGGCGTGCGCTCCCGCGCCAGAACCGGCGCGCAAAGAACTGCGCGCCCTACCGTGCGACTGCATGCGGCCTCGGCAAAGGTAGAACGCGTTGTCCTCAACGCGTTGGGTGTGCCGCAGGCCGGATATTTGCGCCTTCGGAGCTTTCGTTCAGCATCGTCTTCGGAGAAGCCGATCCACCTTTCAATTTTCTTAAATAACAGTATGCATACCGCATCGTGAAACCCGGTGAGCGGATCCTCGGGGTTGAAGGCGGCGGAACAAAAACCGCCTGGGCACTGATTGAGACCGTAGCGAACGGATCCGGCGCCGAATTTTGCGTTCTCGACCAGGGAAAACTGCCGCCCTCGAATTTTCGACTCACTGCGCGCGAGCGTCTCCGAGCCATCCTTGCTGAACTGCCGAAGCGAATCGATCGCGCGGGAGTTTTCCTTGCGGGTTGCAGAACCGACGAAGATCGTCGCATCCTTAAAGAAATCTGTCTCGAGATCTGGCCAAACGCTAAGGTCGTGACTGGCAGTGATCGCCAGTCGGGATTGGCTGCGGCGCTTGATCATGCCGACGGGATTGTCGTAAACGCGGGAAGCGGATCATCGGTAACTGGCCGCCGCGGCGACAAAATCGAGCGAGCTGGCGGATGGGGTCATATTTTGGGCGACGCAGGCGGCGGTTATTCTCTTGCCGTGCAGGCGCTCCGCCTGATCTTGCGCGAATACGATTTGCATCGCATCGAGTTGGATTTCACTGCGAAAATCCTGCACGCGCTTTCATTAAACAACTTCGATGAACTCGTTCGCTGGGTGCAAACAGCGGACAAGATGGAAATCGCCATGCTGGCGCCGGTCGTGTTCGAGACAGCTGCCGAGGGCGGCGCGCGAATGATGGAGATCATCGAAGAAGGTGCGGGCGTGCTATGCGAATACACAGAGGCAGTTGCTGACCGCCTGCACCTGCTCGCACCGAAAGTTGTTCTTATCGGTGGGCTTTTCTATCGCGACTCAATTTATACGCATGCTTTTCGGCGGCGGCTGAAGAAGAACCTGCCCGACGCGCGAATAACCACTGCCGAGCGAGCGCCTGAACTGGGCGCTGCCTGGCTTGCTGCCGAAGCGCATGATCACGCAGCATTTCACCCCAAACCGTCTCAGCTCGAAATCGACGGTTTGGCTGCAGCGTTAACGGAGCAACGTAATCCGCGCTCGGAAAACTTGGAAAAAATGAGCGCGCAACAGTTGGTTCAATTGTTTGTGCAGGAAGAAAAGTTCGTTCAGGACGCCTTGCGTGCTGCGACGGCCGATCTTGCGCGCGCAATTGAAATCGTCACTGAATCTCTGCGAAACGGCGGATATTTGTTTTACGTCGGCGCCGGTAGCAGCGGCCGCATCGGGGTACTGGATGCGAGCGAAATCCCGCCCACATTTGGCGCACCGACCCATCTGGTACAAGGGGTAATTGCGGGAGGAGCAACGGCGCTTCATCGGAGCGTGGAAGGAGCCGAGGATGAGGAGAGCGCCGGCGCTTTCGCTTTGGATGAGCGCGGGATAAAGCGGGCCGATGTGGTGATTGGAATTACAGCCAGCGGCCGGACCCCTTTTGTGCTTGGGGCGCTTGCCAGGACGAAGTCGTTAGGCGCTAAGACGATTTTGCTTACCTGTAATCCCGCTGTACCCGTCATCGGTGACGGCGGCAGGCCGGGGTCAACGACTCCGGCTACAGAGTTCGATCTTGTAATCACGCTTGCTGTCGGACCGGAAATTCTGGCTGGCTCGACGAGGTTGAAAGCCGGGACCGCTACGAAGGTCGCGCTCAACATTATCAGCACCGGCGCGATGATCGGCCTTGGCAAAGTACGCGGCAATCTCATGGTCGATCTGCACACCACGAGCACCAAATTGCGCGACCGCGCGGTGCGGATCGTGGCCGAAGTAACGCAACGCGATTACGAGTCCGCCCGCGGCCTGCTTGAGGCGAGCGACTGGAATTTGCGCTCGACTCTGGAGAAACTCTAAAAATTTTTCCATCCCGCATAAGCGCAATGGAAGTGGCTCGTGCGAAGATAGGTATGTTTAACCGAAAGGAACAAATCCTATGCTCTGGACAATATTCGTTATTCTGTTGGTACTATGGCTGCTTGGATTAGTCAGCTCGTACACACTCGGCGGGTTCATTCACATCCTGCTTGTAATCGCGATTGTCGTGCTGATCATCCAGCTGATCTCAGGACGCCGCGCATTATAACCTCGAAGCGATGAAGCCGGCCGGAATAATCGGCATTATTCTTATCGTTATTGGCATTGTCGCGCTGGTGTGGGGCGGGATCACGTACACCAAACGTGAAAAGGTGTTGGATCTCGGCCCGATCCAGGCGACTGCTGAAAAGCAAAAGACCATTCCGTTCCCCCCGATATTGGGCGGGATTTGTTTGGTCGGCGGAATCGTACTGGTGATCGTGGGCAACCGGGCCACGTAGAGCGCTTCGCAATTGCTGTAGCCGCCTCGCTCAGTCGAGGCGTTCATTGTGTGTCACACGGCGACAGAGCGCCGCGACTACACTCACCCGCCAGATTCAAAACTCCATTCTGCTAGCCGCCATTTCTGTAGCCGCCTCGCTCAGTCGAGGCGTTCATTGTGTTCCTGCCCATCACACGGCGACGGAGCGCCGTGGCTACATCACCCGCCGGCCTTCAACACCGCGAAAGTTTTGCTGCCTTTGCGGTCTAGATAAAGGAGCACGCCGCGTTTCGGATCGGCTTTGTTGAGCGCGTCGCGGAACGATTGCACGTTCGTGACGGGCTTCCCGTCCACCTCGTTAATCACATCTTCGCGCTCGATGCCTTGACCAGAAGCGATGCTGTTGTCTTCCACGTCGGTCACAATCACGCCCTGCTGCTGCGATAGATGCAAGCGCTCGGCGACATCTTTCGTCAAATCCTGCACCTGCAATCCAAATTTGCCGATCCCGCCGTCGCGCGACGGTTTGGGTTCACTCGGTTGAGCCGGCTGATTCGATGCGCGGGTAATTTCGTCTGGCAATTCGCCAGTCTTCACAGGCACTTTAATCGCCTGGCCTTTCCGCCACACGGTTAGCTCGACGCTCTGGCCGACTTTCTTTTTCAGAATTTCATGCTGCAATTGCGAATCGGAGGTGACCGCACTCCCGTCCACGTGCGTAATCACGTCGAACGGACGGAGGTTGCTCCTCGACGCCGGCGCGTCCGCTTCGATTGTGCGAACCACCACGCCTTTATCTGCGCCTTTAAACAATTCCCGGATCGACGGATCATCGCCGAGCGTTTCGATTCGAATGCCCAACCAGGGTCGCACGATTTTGCGGCCGGCAATGAGTTCGCCACCGATGTCCTTGGCCATGTTGATGGGAATGGCAAAGCCTAATCCGCGGTTCATTCCATTGATCAGCGTGTTCATCCCGATCACTTTCCCGTCGATATCGCACAGCGGCCCGCCGCTATTCCCGGGATTAATCGATGCGTCGGTCTGCAGATAATCTGAGATGGAATACCCGCCGGTCTGAAGCAATTTGCTCCGGCCTTTGCCGCTGATCACCCCGTAGGTAAATGTGTAATCCAGCTTGAATGGCGCACCGATCGCAAACGCAAACTGTCCCACCCGCACTGCATCGCTGTCGCCGAGCGGGGCGACAGGCAAATTTTTGCCCTCAATTTTGATGACGGCAATGTCCGTCCTCTCGTCGGCGCCCACCACTCGCGCTGGAAATTCGCGGCCATCTTGCAATTTCACGTCGATTTTGTCCGCGTCCTCGATTACGTGCACGTTCGTGAAGATGTAGCCGTCAGGCCGCACGATAAATCCCGAGCCCTCAGTTTGAACCGATCGAGGAGCACCGGGGTTCTTACGCGGCTTGTTTTCATCCGGTGGCCCTTGAAAAAACAGATCGTCGAGTGGCGAGCTCTCACTGACTTCACTTTTTTTAGAAGTCTCAATGATCACAACACCCGGCGCGACGGTTTCAAATACTTTTGCGAAAGCGTTGTTCAATTGATGAACGACATCTTTGCCCGCTTCAGCTGCGGATGGATTCAGAGGACTTGCACCGCTGGGCACAGCCTCCGGTTGCGCCGCAAACGAAGTACTCAACGCAAGACAAAGAGCAAAAATGGACAAACGCATAGGTTGGAATTTTGACAGTAGCCAACATGCAACGTTCAACGCGCTGCGTCCAATCGCGCTTCCCCGGAGCGAAACGGCCCGGTCGCGGCCTGATGCAAAGACGGATTCGCAGTTCCGTCCCAGCCGTGCCAGATTCCTTGACGAAAAACGTATAATTGGCGGCCCAGCCATCAATATGCGCATCTTTCACCGGCGATTTGTCTTACGAGCAGGCTTTGCAGCCCTCATTTTGATCTTTTTGTGGGCAATCGCTATCGGGCCGGAGCCTCCCTCGCGCATCATCATTTCGCCGGACGAACTGGTCCGGGCCGTTACGATTCAGCGCGATTCGCTGGTGGATTTGTGTCTGATGGAACGGGTCGATCCAAACGGACGCGACGGGCAAGGCCGCACGCCACTGTTGATTGCCACGTCACAACAGGATTGGAAAACGGCGCGCCGGCTTCTCGATGCCGGAGCGGCTGCTGATCTGGCTGATAAAAATGGATTTACGCCACTAATGGCGGCAGCGATGCACGGCGATCAGGACATGTTCCAGTTGCTCCTGGCGCACTCAACCAATCTTCATCCGGAAAAACCGTGTGCGGACGGACAAGATCTTCTGAGCTTTGCTCTTGATGGCGGGCATCCTGAGATCATCAAAACCGTGGAGCAGCGTTTGCCGATGATGCCGGATTGGACGCCCAGCACGCGACGCGCTTTATCCAGAGCGCTGCAAGCCGGGAAGAACGATGAAATCCGGTTACTCCTCAGCAAGAACGCGACGCCTCCCACACCGGAAGGCAAGAACGTGCCGTTTCTTGCGTACGCGATCGCCAGTAGCAACGTGTCTCTGTTTAACACGCTTTTGAATTGCGGAGCAGATCCCAACACGGTTCTACCGTCCCGTTGCGACAAGGATTTTCTGGCGCTGCTTCCGAACGGATTGCGCAGTTACATCGAAGAAGATCGCAGCGTAACCATGCTGATGCTGGCCTCAGGCCTGGGTCAGGTTGATTATTTGAAAGCTCTGATCGATCGCGGAGCAAACCGGACGCGCCTAACGACCCGGAATAAGATGTCGGCACTGGATCTCGCGGCGGAGACCGGACACTGGCGCTCCGCGCAAATTCTTCTCGGCGGCGGACCGGCGCCCGATAAATTGCGGATCGAAATTTCTCTGGCGATGCAAAGAGTCGCTCTCGTCAGGGATGGTGTCCCGATCTATCACGCGCGATGCTCGACCGGTCGCGCCGGGTACTCGACCAAGCGCGGCGAGTTTGTGATCACCAACAAGGAACGGAATCATCGTTCCACGATTTACCATGTCGAGATGCCGTACTTCATGCGCCTGAGCTGTCTCGACTTTGGAATGCATGCTGGTTATGTGCCGAACTATCCTGCATCACACGGCTGCATCCGATTGCCGGAAGATGCTGCGCGCAAATTCTTCTCCGAAATTCCAGTCGGCACAGTTGTCACCGTGCAATGAATCCCGCGCGGCTGGATTGTAGGGCAG
>JBLMXH010000008.1:0-2807 GCA_050257685.1 Nitrospirota bacterium | reverse complement strand
GCGTCTGGAACACGCACGCCAAGGCTTTTCGGCAACATTAACGATCCAGCCAACCTTTCAGTTCAACTTCCTGCGCTCTCGGCGACGCTGCCGTTTCTCTTGCTCATCATGATGACGCTGCGTTTACCACTGCCGAATCCGTCTCCCATTTTCGGTCTGGCGCTGCTGCTGGTCATTTTGCTTCTCGGGATGAGCATCGTCTTTTCTCTTGATTTGCTTCCCGCTGTCGCGCTCGTCTCCGTGCTCACACTTGAGCACGCGTGGCATTTTGAACATTTCGATCCCACATCTGCCGCTGTGCCACTGATTTGGTATCTCGGTTTTTACGCACTGTTTACGACCTTTCCGTTCCTGTTCGAAGAGAAGTTGGCTGGGAAAACCGCGCCGTGGGCAACCGCGGCCCTCGCCGGTCCATTGCATTTTTATCTCATATTTGACGCGATCCGCTCTGCGTATCCCGGAATCGTTCCCGGTCTGGTACCGGCTGCATTCGGTTTGCCGTCGTTACTTGGTTTGTCGGTGCTGCTCAAACGCACAACGGTCGCAAACGCGGCACGCGACGTGCGCCTTGCGTTATTTGGCGGTGCCACGCTGTTTTTCATCACGCTGATTTTCCCGATCGAGTTTGAGCGACAATGGCTCACCGTGGGTTGGGCCCTGGAAGGCGCAGCACTCTGCTGGCTCTTTCTCCGCATACCGCATCCGGGGTTGCGCCTCGTCGGCGTCGCTTTGCTGGTGGTGGTGTTTGCGCGTCTGGCGCTCAATCCAGCCGTGCTCAGCTATCATCCCCGCGCCGGCTTTCCGATTTTCAATTGGTATCTTTACACCTATGGGATCGCGACAGCGTGCCTGTTCGCCGCCGGGCGATTGCTGGCCCCGCCTCGCAACCTCGTGCTCGGTCAAAATGTGCGGGCGTTGCTATATACGCTTGGCAGCGTGCTCGCTTTTCTGATCGTCAATATCGAAATCGCCGATTACTTCAGCACTCCGGGTGCGGCTGCGTTGACATTTCAATTCTCGGGAAATTTTGCGCGTGACATGAGCTACAGCATCGCCTGGGCGTTGTTTGCGCTGTTGCTGCTCATCGTCGGCATGCGAAAACAAGCCGCGCCTGCGCGCTATTCCGGCCTGGCATTGCTCGGCGTTACAATCGTGAAGCTATTCTTGCACGATCTGTCCAGCCTCGATCAACTCTATCGCATCGGCGCATTCATCGCTGTCGCGGTGATCGCAATCCTTGCGTCCTTCTTATATCAACGGTTCCTCGGGGCTGCCAGCAAGAACGATGAACCCAAACCGAACACTTCATCGATCACCTAGAAGCGGAGTGTTTGCTTTGGAGCCGCTTCTCTACACAGCGGCATCAGTTACTTCGATGATGACCCAAAAGATTATCAATTAACACACAGACGAAGCGCCGAGCGATCATCGGCGCATGTACATATTGATCATCTTTGGAATCGCCGCCGGCTGCTTTATTGCAGAACGATTGTGGCCAGCCATGGAACTGCCTCGCGTTAATGCCTGGTGGGGAAGAGTAATTCTGATCAACTCGATCCAGCTCGGGATCACGGCCCTAGCTGGACAAACTTGGAACAGTTGGCTGAATCACTCTTCTATCTTTCATCTAAAGGATCACTTCAGCGATTGGTGGTCGGCCGTCATCATCTATTTTTTCTCTACGTTTGTTTATTATTGGTGGCATCGGTATCGCCATGAATCGCCATTTCTATGGCGGCTACTGCATCAAATTCATCATTCAGCACGTCGCCTCGAGATCGTTACGAGCTTTTACAAACATCCGGTCGAAATTCTGACCAATTCAATTCTCAGCAGTCTGATTGTCTATCCCCTGTTCGGCGCCAGCATCCGCGCAGCGGCCTACTATACTCTCCTTATCGCGGTTGGAGAGTTCCTCTACCATTGGAATATCAAAACTCCTGTGTGGCTTGGTTTCATTTTCCAACGGCCGGAATCCCATCGTGTCCATCATCAGTTCCGTCATCACACAAACAATTTCGCGGACATTCCCCTTTGGGACATGCTTTTCGGTACCGTCAAAAATCCGAAGACATTTAAGGGTCGCTGCGGATATGAGAGTTGGCGCGAAGATCGGTTCGAAGACATGCTCGTCTTTCGCGATGTTCACGTGCCCGGCACAGAAAATCTCTCGCCATTGCATTTCCTGCCGACATGTATCGGCTGCTCCAAGAGGTGGGCCTGCGCGGCTTCCAGGCAAAATCTCTGATGAAGTGGCAGGAATTTGTAATGTGCTCGCGCATGGCTGTCCAAACATCGAGACGCCAACTGCCTTTCTATTTGGAACACGCAACGCGTGCCGACTGTCAGGCAATTTCGAATATCTCGAACTGGTTGGCGATACCGCGCAAAGAACGCTGTTGCGCAGTTGGTTCGACTCCGTTGGCGCGCAAGAGTTTTGCTGCCTCGCTGTGCTCGACGACGTCGCGCGTGACCAGGATCGAACGCGCGTTCGCTAGTCCTTGAACACGCGAAGCGATATTTACAGTCTGCCCAAAATAATCCTGTCGATCGTTGAGCGAGACGGCGAGACACGGTCCCTGGTGAATTCCGATTTTTAAGACCAATTCTTCATTTAGGTCCTTTAACGCGTCGCGCATCCGGAGGGCTGCAGCCATCGCCCTCTCGGGCGATGGGAATGTCGCCATCACCGCATCCCCGATTGTCTTCACTACCGCGCCACCCTCGGCTGCGACGATTTCGTTGAGTAAACGGAAGTGTGCGCGCACCAGATCGTAAGCTACAAGATCGCCTACACGCTCATAAAG
>JBLMXH010000007.1:0-5897 GCA_050257685.1 Nitrospirota bacterium | reverse complement strand
CATCTCACGTTCATGTTGATTTGGGTGGCTTTTTGTTTTCAATCGGGCGTTTCATAAGGCGGCTCGTCGGTTGCGATCGGGGTGACTTGCATCGGCGGGTTGATTAACTGGAACACCACTGCTGCAACCGCGCCGCCGGCGAAGTTTGCCAGCAGATAGATCCAGATATTGCTCCAACTTGAGAGGCCCAGAATTGAAATTCCGACGGCGATCGCGGGATTAAACACTGCGCCGGAGATGTCGCCGACAGCGAACGCACCGGTCATGACTGTCATCCCGATCGCTAAGCCGTAGAAGGAATTGCCTGACGTTCCCTCAGCCGTTGCTGAATTGAGTACCACATAAACGAGCGCAAAAGTGAACAGAAACTCTGCCAGCAAGACCGGCCCGACGTTTGGAGTCATCGGCGTCACAGCGACTCCGGCGCGGAAAAACTTCACCGTCGCGGCCGCTGCCGCGGCAGCAAGGAGTTGTGCGACAATGTACGGCACGACATCCGCCGCCTTGATTTTGCCCCGAATGAGGACTCCCAGCGTCACCGCCGGATTGTAGTGCCCGCCCGAGATGTGGCCTCCGGCATAGACCATGACCATAAGCACCGCGCCGATCGCGAGCGGTGCAATCACGCCCGGGCTGGCACCGATCACAGTGCAGCCGATCGTTAATATAAAAAAGAAGGTGCCGATGAATTCGGCGATGTATTTGTTCATAACTTGAATTTGGTAAGTCACGGAGCTTGGGAAATGCAAGCCGCTTTTACGATGGGACTTTCGGCTTACTCTCGAAACCGCTAGCAGCAACTATCGCTCGAAGGGGAATGAACAAGATTCGTGGCAGCTTTTCCTTGGCGATTTCGTCGCCTAATTCTTCCATTGCGGCCTACGCTCGAAAACTCGTCGCCACAACTTTGTCGCTGTCCCATAGGCCGCGGTGATTATCGCGCAAGCACTGATCCGAGTCTCTGAGATGCAGCCGATCGGGAAGGAAGTTGTCGATCTTGCGAGAAAGATCGTGGCGCAGGTGGCGGCCCGAAATGTTTTAAGGCGTGACATGATTGCATATTTGGCTAAACTGCCAAATATGCCAGTATCAAAAACTAAAGCGCGCAGTGAACTCCGAGCGCAGGTCGTCAAAGCGCTTGCGCACCCGTCGCGCCTCCTGATCGCCGAAGCGCTGATCGACGGCGAGCAGTGCGTGTGCGACCTGACGGAAGTCGTCGGCGCCGACGTATCCACCGTGTCCAAGCATCTTTTAATCATGAAAGCCGCAGGGCTGGTCGAGGCGGATAAACGGGGATTGAACGTGTTCTACCGGCTGCGTTGCCCGTGCCTGGGAGATTTCTTCCGGTGCGTGGATACCATCAATCGTGGGCACATGAATGCTTTGAAACACGCCGCAGCATGAAAGGAACGGACACAGAGGCAGTATTACCCATTGTTACTGACGCGATGCCGCGCGAGCGGAAACGCCTCGATTTCTTCGAGCGTTACCTGACCGTGTGGGTCTTTGTTTGCATGGTCGTCGGCGTGGGGCTCGGCACGGTCTTTCCCGGCGTCGCCAGCGCGGTGGCCCAACTCGAATTCAGGAAGGGTTCGCATGTCAACATTCCCATCGCCGTGCTCATCTGGCTGATGATTTACCCGATGATGTTAAAGATCGATTTCGGCGGCATCAAAGGCGTGCTCGCGAAACCGAAAGGCCTGTTCATCACCTTGTTTGTCAACTGGCTGGTCAAGCCCTTCAGCATGGCGCTGCTGGGCTGGGTGTTTGTGAAGGTGATCTTCGCCGGCTGGCTTGGCCTGTTCGACACGGAAACCGCGAGCAACTACATCGCCGGGCTCATCATCCTCGCGGCGGCGCCCTGCACGGCAATGGTGTTCGTCTGGAGTTACCTGACCGATGGCGACGGTCCTTACACGCTCGCGCAGGTCGCGATCAATGACCTGATTATGGTGGTCGCGTTTGCGCCGATCGTCATGTTCCTGGTCGGCGTGAGCGGTGTTCACATCCCGGGCCAGGTTCTTTTCACCTCGGTGATCGTGTTCATCGTGATCCCATTGACCGCGGGCTGGCTGAGCCGCACGTTGCTCATTCGCGGGAAGGGACTCGTGTGGTTCGAAGGCCAGTGCCTGCCGGTGTTCCGCCCCGTGACGATCCTCGCGCTGCTGGCGACGCTAGTCCTGATCTTCGCGTTTCAAGCCGAGAACATCATCAGCAACTCGATCGCCGTCGTGCTGCTAGCGGTCCCGATACTCATCCAAGTCTATTTCAATTCCAGCCTCACTTACATGCTCATGCGGCTATTCCGCGTGCGGCATAACGTCGCGACCCCGGGTGCTTTGATTGGCGCCAGTAATTTCTTTGAGCTGGCGGTCGCGGTGGCAATCACGCTCTTCGGTCCGACCTCGCCTGCGGCACTGGCCACCGTCGTCGGCGTGCTCGTCGAAGTGCCCGTAATGCTTTCGGTCTGCAAAGCTTGCATCCAAACCCGCAATTGGTATGGCAGAGCCGTGCCGCACGGGGTGGAAAAAGCAAGACACATCAGCAATAAGATTTTGGTCTTATGGCTGTAATGGAACGCCGCCCGAAGGCGGACATCTAAAGCGCAGTGCAGAGGAACCGCTCGTCTCTCATTTCAAACTAACTTGAAATGGGCGTGACGTTCGTTAGGCCACCAGTTTTATCCAAATAAACAGCAGCACGATCGCGCCGACGATCGACATGATGAAACCGGCCGGGTGAAACGCGGAGCCCGGCTCGGGTTTGGAAAACAACCGGCCGATCAACCCGCCGACGATTGAACCAGCGATCCCAAGCACCGTGGTCATGATGAAACCAAGGTGCTGTGCACCCGGCATAATGGCGCGTGCAATCAAACCAATGATAAAACCGACAATAATGTACCAAATGATGTGTAGCATAATGCCTCCGTTAGGCCGCTGAGGGTACCAGGAAACTCGAGCGGATGTCGACTACTTTTCCAGAAGAAATCCGGCAGATGCAGTTAAGCCGTCGTTCTCATTCAGAACCCCGGAAGGGGGAGTGGCCCGAAAAATAACCGCAGCATTTTCTCCTTGCCGATCACGCGCGTCAGTTCGCGACCTGTGCAGTACATCATGATCAATAGGAACAGAATGATTTGCACCGCCCAATAATGCGGCCACACGATTTCAGCGAGCAACTTTTCATTGCCGGCCACGAGGCCGCCTGCCTGTCGGGAGAAATCGATGAGTCGCTCCAAATAGTGAATGATGCTGGCCATTAAGAGATAAATCATCGTTTTCCATGCGATGTTGTAAGCGAGTGGCTTCTTCGGATATCGATTGATCGGCGGCAGCATGTCCGCGATCAATACTGCCTTGCCGAGGATCAGTGAAGCGATCGCAATCGACATCGTCGACAAAGGCTCAAAATGCGAGCCCCTGGCCATCAACACACGGATAAACGTGAGTATGTGCAGTGCTACGAAAAAGAAGATCGTTGGTGGGAGGATTGCGAAAAATTCTTCCTTAAGCTTCTCGAATAACTTGTGCATGAGGCTCCTTTGTTCACTCCCAAGGTTTCATCACGAAAATCGAGTTCATCTGAGGCGGGATGGTACGCTTGTCTCCGTTAAAAATTCACTCCGGCCTGTAGAAAAGGTCCGTTCAGCGCGTTCTTGTCAGTGAAGCCGTTCTTTTGGAAATCGTACTTCATGTAACGCCATCCAAGCTGCGCCCAAAGATTACGCGTGAGTTGAAACTCGAGCCCGCCCGCCAACTGGTAACTCCAGTCGGTACTATCCACCGATTTACGGACAATAGTGGGGCCTTCCCGTTGTAGCTCGTATGCAGTATCAGCGTTGGCGTCAAATCCACCCACATCTCCCTCCGCAAAAAGTTTGGTGGCCTTCCAGATTTTCAGTCTCCCACGCATACCAATCACGGGATCGACCCAGCCAATCGAATCAGAAAAATCCAAACGCCTTCGGATTCCCAGTAACTCTCGAAGAATCGCGAGGCGTGCGTCGCCGTTTTCGAAGATGCTCAGATCGCCCTGCAAATACGTCCATCGCGCGCCGGCAAAGAATGTGAGGTTCGCGTTATCGCAATTAATCAGCCGGTAACCAACAAAGCCTTCCGCAAGCGCGTTTTTGATGTGCACATTCGCGTCGGTAAAAACCAAACTCGGCAGCGTCGCAGAAGTACCGACCGCAATGTACTGACCATCTACCCAAAATTCCCACCGCCGATACCGGGCGTTAATCGAGAGCGCAACGGGAACATGTGTCAGATGCTTCAGCAACTGCTCAAACTTGACGTCAGAGGAGGCCTCTAGGCCTTTGACGCCACTGTCACCGGAAATACCCGCCAGCCATCCGGGCAGACCGATGTGGACTTCCCACAATGAAGGCGTTTCGCACCAGCTCTTTTCAAGCGGCACAACTTCTTTCGAATAATTTTTCTCGTCGGTAGCAACGGGTTCCGTGCCGGCGAAAACAATGTTGGAAGTGCTGGAGAGGATCGCCAGCAGAATGAAACTAGCAAGCTTTTGAGCCGGCCGATTATTCATTAGTGCGCTTCCGAGTCACTCAATGCGCCGCAACAAAACATCTTCGTTATTGATTCGGGTGGCCTTTTTGCCATCTCGCCTGTCGCCGCGTCAAGATTGAAGCTTCCCACGTCTGGATCTGGGGAAATCCGGCATTCGTTTCATATAGGACTTTGGTCTTACACGCCTCATTTTTGCTTTTGTTCGACGTTACGAAAACCAACAAACAAAAGGAACTAACTTATGGGATTACTCGATTCGATACTTGGCGCAGCTACTGGAAAAAGCAGTGCATCAGGTGAGGCAAATCCATTGATAGGAATGCTGGGCAGTCTCCTCGCACAAAGCGGGGGACTGCAGGGTCTGGCTAACAAGTTCGCACAGAGTGGACAGGAGAATGCATTCCAATCATGGGTTGGCACGGGTGAAAACCAGCCAATTTCCGGCAATCAAGTTCAAAATGCGCTTGGCTCAGAGCAGGTCAACGAAATCGCAACTAGAATGGGTGTGGACCCGGCGGTTGCGTCAGCATTGCTGGCTGAATACCTGCCAAAGATCGTCGACAAGCTAACGCCAGCTGGAAAGATCGATCCCACTGCGGACCACCAACAGGGATTGGCGGCTATGCTGCCATCTTTGTTGCAAGGTCTCTCTGGGCAATCCGCGAGCGACCAGTCCGCTCGAGCATAAGATCACTGCGGTGCAATGTTGGCGCTCCCACAGCGCCACTCTTAGTTCCAGGCGCTGAATTCAGGCCGACGGGCTCGTGGACGGCGACCTCCTGGGCTTAAACAAACGCGGGAACCTGAGTTTGAATTTGCGCGGCGTCGGCGAGGCGACTGGAGTTGGAGTAGGAGTAGGAGATAGTTCACCGGTCGTCTTCCTGCGGATACGTCTCGGCGTCGGTGAAACAGCCGCGGACGACTCGGTTGCTGAAGGGGATGCACTGCTCTCGACCGCCGGAGCTGCTTCGGTTGTTTTTTGTGCGCGATGTTTTGGTGGTGAAGGAGATTCGCTGGGAGTCCCGGTCAGTAGCTGCCCTTGGACTTGCGCAACCAAAATGGTTAGGCCAATCCCAAACACGAGTGCTAAAATTTTGCGGGCTAAGACGTCCACGTGTTAGTGCTGCAGGTCTTGATAGCGGCTTTTCCTGCGGTTGCGAATCACTATTTACAGCTTGGGGTTTGCGTCAATCTTTCGACCGGTACGTTTAACCAATCCGCAGCTTCTTTGCGATCTTTGAAAACGCGTACGCTGATTGGTGAACCCTGACTCAGCAACGCATGCAACCGCGCGTAATGAATGATCGTCGAATCGGTAGCAAGAATCGCTGATTTGACCGGCGGATGACCTGCGTAAGAGAGACG
>JBLMXH010000006.1:0-11389 GCA_050257685.1 Nitrospirota bacterium | reverse complement strand
GGGGTTTGCCGGTTGGGAGTGCGGCGATCCCGGGGTTGCGGGAACTCTTTCGAACGCGCGGACATGTCCGCGCACCCCAGATTAACTCACAGGCACTTTGTTCCACTTGCCGTTCTCTTCCTTCCAATTGTAAAGCGGTTTGCCGTCGATCTTGTGCACCGCTGTCTCAGTCACTTTCATCTTGCCCGGCTGCCCGGTGAGAAAAAAATCAATGTCGTAAGTCTTTCCATCGGTTCCCTTCATATCCACGCAGGCAAAATATTTTCCGTCACCGAGATCCTGCAAGCGGTCATCGTGCACCTTTATTAAGTCGAGAGCGAGATCCTGGCCCTCATATTTCACATGGAATTTTCCATCGCTCTTGTTCGTCTCCGCCGTGATATTTTTCTTTATGCCGGCAGAAATATCAGCGGTGCTGACTTGCTTTTTGGCGCCCCCTTCTTTCGGATGCTCTGGATGCTCCGGATGTTCCTGTGAAAAGAGCGACGATGCCGGCGTAAAAAACAGTGCAATGGCTGCTGCGATAAGGATTTTTGTAATCATATGCGTGTCTCGGTTCGGATTCGTTGAATTCTATTCGTCGAGGAGACGTTTCGAGCAACCATTTTATTTCGAGAAAGCTTTGGTGCGTGGGCGCGCAAAGAAGTTCAGACAAAGAATCTTAAATGCAGGTCTCTATCATCATTCCCGTTTTTAACGAGGCGCCGCTGATCCGTTCATTTCTCTCGAATCTGCGCGAGCGCACCCGTGGGGCGGAAATTATTGTCGTCGATGGCGGGAGTACTGACGGCACCGATTGGCTGGCCAAAGCTCTTTGCGATCAGCTGATCCAGAGCGTCGAACGCAGCCGGGCGAAACAAATGAACGCCGGAGCCAAGGCTGCAACCGGCGATGTTTTCTGGTTTTTGCATGCAGACGCCGAAGTTCCGCTGGAATCTTTGAATGAGATTACGCGAATAATGCGTGATCCAACAGTATGTGGCGGTTTCTTTCGGATTCGCTTGCCATCGAGGCCGGCTGTGTACCGGTTGACCGATGGCTTTGCCCATTACGCTGGGCTTCTCCTTCGGATGCGATGCGGCGATCATGGAATTTTCTGCCGGCGAATGGCGTTTGTTGACGCCGGAACATTTCCCGAAGTGCCGCTCATGGAAGATGTGGAATTTTTTCGGCGACTTCGCCGATGCGGTCGCATCGTGCATAGCAAGAAACGAATTGCGGCGAGCCAACGCCGTTATGAAGCAATCGGACCGACACGCCTCACATTTGCCTACGGGCTGATCGCAACGCTTTACGCTTTCGGCGTTCCTCTCTCAAAGCTTGCTCAGATTTACCAACGCACTTGTTGCGCTACCAAACCGACAGGTCTCTAAGAAGGGATTAAGTCGCTCCATTGGCTCGTGCGCGCGATTACGCTGCCTGATCCGATGCGATAATAGGATGTGAATCAAATAGGAGGAAGGGAATATGAAAATTGCGAGTTTGATTGCTGCTTTAATTGCAACAGCCGCGCTGACCGCGTTCGGGCAGGAAGGCGTAGTTCAAGACGTAAAGCACGGGGCGAAGAAAGCAGGGGAGACAATTAAGAATGGGCTGGAAACAGCAGGGGAGAAGACAAAGGAGACCGCCAAAACCGTTGGGAAGAAAACAAAAGAGACTGCTCAGACAGTAGCCGAGAAGACGAAGCAAACCGTGAATGGCACAGCCGAGAATGCTACCGAGACAACTCGGACAACACATCACAAGTCCAGAAAGACGTCCAGCAAGGCAACGACCCAAACCACGGAAGAACAGACGGCAAATCGCGAGTCAGATACACCCGCGCCAAGCCCAACGCCCTGACGTTGAATCGGCGGAAATCGTGATCAGGAGCCTTCTTGTTCGGCATCCTGTCATGTTGAACGAGCGAAGCTGCTCAGATCTTCTTTGCATCGTCATCCCGACCGGAGTCGATGGATCCCGTTGCGGAACCTAAAGTAGATCCGCGGGATCCTTCGACTCCGCTTCGCTCCGCTCAGCATGACGAGTGTCTCAAGATTTTGATGCTTCAAACTTGCTCACATCCGCCGAGTGAGTCCTATTTGGCGCGATGACCAGTTTGCGTTTGGGAGTGAACGTCGACCACGTGGCAACATTGCGGCAGGCGCGTTATGCCACAATGCCGGAATCCAAGAATGCGGAGCCCGATTTGCTTGTCGCGGCGCGGATTTGCGAGCGCGCAGGCGCGGGCGGAATCGTTGCCCATCTCCGGAGTGATCGCCGACACATTCAAGACCACGATATCGAACGTCTTCGTCAGAATATCATGACGAAATTGAACCTGGAGATGGGAAACACCGAGGAAATCATCGACATAGCGCTACGTGTTCTGCCGGATGAAGTCTGCCTTGTACCGGAAAAACGTGAAGAAATTACGACCGAAGGAGGTCTGGACGTTATCGCACAACGAAAAGAGCTCGAGCCGACCATCAGACGACTTCAGGTTGCCGGAATTCGTGTCAGCTTGTTTATCAATCCCACATTGGAAGAAGTGGATGTCGCAGCCGAGTTGGGCGTGGAAATGGTCGAGCTGCACACCGGCAGGCTAGCGAATGCATTTACGGACAAGATCCAGAAGGAAGAATTGGAACAATTGCGAGCGGCGGCACGCGCTGCATCGGAATCGAATCTGCAGGTGAATGCAGGCCACGGAATCAATTACAAAAATATCGCACTGGTGCACCAGATCCCATGTTTGACCGAGCTCAACATCGGGCATGCAATCGTATCACGTGCCACGTGGGTCGGCTTGGAAACGGCAGTCAAGGAAATGCTCGCCGCAATGGCGAATTATACCGAATGAATGCGCAGTGGCGAAGCCTTGTAGGGCGTCTGTGTCAGACGCCGAGCGGCGGCGTTTTAGAGAAGCGCCTATAATTCCAGTCGCATGAGCATAATCGGGATCGGGATTGATGTGATCGAATGTTCGCGGATCCAGCGATCCATCGAGCGATTCGGAGATCGGTTCCTGCATCGCGTGTTCACCGACGGCGAGATCGAGTATTCGATGTCGATGAAATTTCCGGAACGCCACCTGGCCGCGCGGTTCGCAGGCAAAGAGGCTGTTTCAAAAGCTTTTGGCACCGGGATTGGTAAAGCGATCGGCTGGCGTAACATCGATATCCGCAAAAAAGAGAGCGGCGAACCTTTCCTGGTCTTTTCAGGAGGGACCGAAGCTTTCGCGACGGAACGCGGCGTCACGTCCGCGTTTATCACCCTCAGCCACACTGAAAATTACGCAATCGCTTGCGTTGTTCTCGAAGGGTGAGCGGCAAGGTGGAACGCGTCGTCCTCGACGCGTTACCAATAACGGATTGGACAATGCGTGGACCTGCCGCGACTAACCTGTCATCGTCTTCGGAGAAGCCGATCCACCACCCAGCCGCGGCCGCCGTGCATTTATACCCAGCATTGAAAATTGTCGATGTTTCGGTCAATAAAGTCGAGACATGGAAGATTTTCGACAACTCATGGAGATCGTCGGAACGGCTGTCGACGGTATCGGTGTCTTCATCGTCGCTGCTGGAGCGATCGTCGCCACGGTGCGACTCCTGCTTCATCGCGTGCATAACGCAGGCAATTACTATTCGTCATATCGGCAGGATATCGGCCGGGCAATTTTATTGGGTCTGGAGTTTCTGATCGCGGGCGACATTATCCGAACAGTTGTCGTCGCACCCACGATTCAAAACGTGGTTGTGCTTGGATTGATTGTGCTCATCCGCACGTTCCTGAGTTTGTCGCTCCAGCTGGAAATCGAAGGAAGATTGCCGTGGCGTCGCGCCAACTCTGGTTGAATAGCTTAACAGATGAGGAGTCAGACTTTCTCCTCCGGTGCTAGCGAACACGCGTTGGCGTTTTGTTCGATTTGAATCGTACAGTGTTCGATTTTGAATCGGTCGTGGAGATGTTTGCAAAGCTCATGCAAGAACTCGTCACCGCCCTTGCCGTTTGGCATTTCGAGATGCGCAGTCAAAGCGGTCTCCGTCGTGCTCATCGGCCAGATGTGCAAATCGTGAACGCTCACCACTTCCGGTAGCGCTGCCAGATATTCCTTCACTTTGCCAGCGTCAATCCCCGGCGGAACCGCCTGTAATGCGAGCCGCGCCGAATCACGGAGCAGGCCCCATGTGCCAACGGCGATAATGGCGACAATGACAAGGCTGGTTACCGGATCAATCCAATACAGGCCGGTGCGGCTGATCGCGAACCCTGCTGCGACCACGCCTAACGAGACGCCCGCGTCAGCAGCCATATGCAGGAATGCCCCTTTAATATTGAGATCGGTCTCGCGCCCTTTCACGAAAAGCAGCGCTGTAGCGGCGTTGATCACCACCCCAAAGGCGGCAACTGCCATGATGGTACCGCCCGGGATTTCCTGGGGCTGATTGAAACGCCGGATCGCCTCCCATGCGATCGCGCCAATCGCGATGAGCAGGATGATCGCGTTGACTAGCGAGGCAAGAATGGATGAGCTGCGCAGGCCGTAAGTGTAGCGCCTGGTCGGTTGCATTTGACTGAGGCGACTTGCGCCCCAGGCCAGCAGAATACTAAGCACATCCGTGAGGTTATGGCCGGCATCAGCTACTAAGGCCAATGAGTGTGCGAGCACACCAAATACAGCTTCAATAATAACATAGCTGACATTTAAGGCGATACCGATAGCGAAGGCTCTATCGTAGTTCGCCGGAATGTGGCCGTGATCTTGGTTCATCATTTCAGCGCTCGAATAAGATGATCAACAAGCCGAGCAGACAGAGAACGCCGCCTAAAACTCCGGATTCGAATTTCTCAAAGGCGTTAAGTTTCATTTTCTCCACTCCCAGCAAGGTAAGCCACGTAAACACGAGCATCCCGGCGACCGTCGCGATGGCGAGGGTGGCAGTGAGCAGCAAAAATGCGACCCAACCGTATTTTGCGCCGATCAAAAAAATTGGAAGAAATGCTTCACACGGTGAGAAGGTCAGGAGTGCAAACAAACCAGCGATAACAATCCAGTCGGATCTACGGTGCGACCATCGTTGCTTAATCGTTGCTATGTCATCGTCGTGCTCACCTTCGTGAGCGTGGGCATGCGGTTGAGCGCCAGGATCGTGCGAATGGTGCTCGTGCCTGCCGTGTGAATGACTTCCGAACAAATGAGTGTGACCTGCTCCTCGGATCTGTCGCACAAGATAAAAAAGCCCGAGCGCGATGAGCGCAACCCCGGCAATCAATGGAAAGAATTTACCCACACGGCTGTGGATCGCCATTCCGCCCCAAACGACCAGCACGCCCAGGGCAATTGTAAAAAGCACGTGGCCAGCTCCGGCGAATCCAGTTATCGCGAGGGTCTTCGGTTTTCTCCAATGCTGCGCCCGCGCTGCGACTACAAACGGCAGCCAATGCGTCGGGATCGCAGCGTGCAGGAAGGCGACGACAAACCCCGTGATAACAAGAGTAACGAAAAGGAGCTCATTCATCTTTGAAAGAATATCACAAGTTGCCCACGAGCTGTTTGGTGCTCCGTTCGACCCATTCGTACAAGACGGGTAGAACAACAAGAGTGAGAAACGTGGAGCTGACAATGCCTCCAATAACTACCGTCGCGAGCGGTCGTTGTACCTCGGCGCCTGCGCTTGTTGATAGCGCCATCGGAATAAAACCGAATGCAGCCACAGCTGCGGTCATGAGTACTGGACGCAAGCGCGTAAGCGATCCCTCGGTCACAGCGAAGCGAAGATCACGACCCTCTTCGCGCAGTTGATTGAAATAGCTGATCATCACAACTCCGTTCAGCACGGCGACTCCGCTCAAGGCTATGAAACCTACGGCTGCGGAAATACTAAATGGCATGTCGCGCAGCCACAGGCCAAAAACACCGCCTGTCACAGCCAAGGGAACCCCGGAATATACAAGCAATGCCTGGCGTACACTTCCGAAGGCCATGAAGATCAGGACGAAGATAAATGCAAGCGCCGCGGGCACAACAATCGCCAGCCGCGTCTTGGCTTCGCGAAGGTTCTCGAACTGTCCGCCAAATTCGAGCGTGTATCCTTCCGGCAGTTTGACCTGCGCACGGACCTTTGCATCAGCCTCTCGTACCCAGCTTTCCACGTCGCGGCCTCGCAAGTTCACCATTAGCGCCGCGCGCCGTTGAGCTGAATCGCGCAAAATTGGCGAGACCGTTTTAACCTGCCGGATGTCGGCGAGATCACCGAGCGGCAGCAGACCGGAGTCTCCAACGCGCACCGGCAATGAGCGAATCGTTTCCAGATTCTCGCGATCGGCTTCGGCGAGTCGCACTACAATATCGAAACGGCGATTTTGCTCGAGCATCGTCCCAACCGTTTGACCGCCTAACGCGGCAGCAATCGTTTCGTTCACGTCGCCCGCGTGAAGGTTGTATTTCGACAAGATGTCGCGCTTGACTCGAATTTCCAGCATCGGGGCGCGCCCGGTCGTTTCGTATTCGACTTCGCCTTCGCCCTCTCGCGTACCGGGAATTTGCTCCAGCACTTCTTTCACCTCAGAGCCGAGCCGTTCCAGCACGTCGTAATCATTGCCGAAGATTTTGACCGCGATGTCCGCGCGAATGCCTTCCAACATTTCATTGAACCGCATCTCTACCGGCTGCGCGACCATCACGCGAGCACCGGGGTTTAACGCCTCGATTTCATTCGTGATGATTTTCGCCAGGTCCTCTTTGCTGATCGGCATGTTGTTTATCTTTCGCCATTCATTTTGCGGCTTGTAGTAGATGTAAAAATCGCAATCGCTCGGCGGCATCGGGTCGGTGGCGATTTCTGCGCTGCCGATTCGCGAAAAGACATGGGTGACCTCGGGAACGCGCTTGGGAACTTCTCGCTCGGTCATGCGTTGCTGTTCGATGCTTTGGTCGATATTGATGCTACTCGTCCTGAAAATCATCATGGTGAAAGTGCCTTCATCGAGCTTTGGAATAAAATCTGCCCCAAGACGTCCGAATACGAATATCGCGATCGCGAACAGGGCGATGGCACCCAGCACAACCAACCAGCGCAGTCGCAGCGACAATCGAAGGATGGGGGAGTAAATCGTCTTGAGAAGGCGAACAATTACATTATCGCGTTCGGCGATTCGTCCTCTGAGCAGAAATGAGCACAGCGCTGGCATCAAAGTAAGAGCCAGGACCAACGAGCCGCCGAGCGCGAGCATCACCGTTAGCGCCATTGGGTGAAACATTTTTCCTTCGATACCCGACAGGGCCAGAATCGGCACATAAACAACAGCGATGATGAGCACACCAAAGAACATCGGTGTGCCGACTTGTTTGCTGGCGGCGATAACTGTGTGAAGCCGTTCTTCGGTTGTTAGGTGCCGGCCAAGCTGATGCTGTTTTACGCCAAGTTGTCGAACAACGTTTTCTACGACGACGACAGCGCCGTCGATGATCAACCCGAAATCAATAGCGCCGAGACTCATCAGGTTCCCGGAAATTCCTAACCGCGTCATACCTATAATCGCGAAAAGAAGCGACAGTGGAATTGCGGCAGCGACGATGAATGCGGCGCGCCAATTCCCAAGGAGAAAGAGTAACACCGCGATAACAAGTAACGCGCCTTCGAACAAATTCGTTGTCACGGTGCGAATCGTTCGGTGCACAAGATTCTTTCTGTTATATTCCGGGCTGATGACAACGCCCGAAGGCAGCCGTTTTTGAATTTCCTCGATCTTTTCAGCGACGCGCTCGGCCACGGTGTGGCTGTTTTCACCCATCAGCATCATGGCCACGCCGAGAACCGCTTCTTGCCCGCTGTGCGTTGCCGCGCCGGTGCGAAAGGCATGACCGATTTGAACTTCAGCGAAATCTTTGACCCGCAGTGGCATAACGCCGGCAGCGAACTTCACCGGGAGTTCCGCAATTTCCGCCGGTGAAGCAACTCGACCAACACTGCGGATCACAAGCTGCTCGCTTCCAGCATTGACAATCCCGCCACCCGCATTCTCTACGTTCTCGCCAACAACTTTTGCGAGATCGTTAACGGTTAGCCCCCTGTCGCGGAGCTTGGCGACGTTCGGCTGCACGACAATCTGTTTAACATAGCCGCCGTAAGCGTTGACCTCAGCAACACCGGGAACAGCGCGCAGTTGTGGCTTGATTATGTATTCCTGTATTTCCCATAGCTCCATCAGTTGTGCCTCGCGGGTAGCCGGAGCCCTTGGCGCGTTTGGGGCATAGTCGATGCTGTAATAGAAAACTTCACCGAGCCCGGTCGTAATCGGGATGAGCTTGGGCGTGAGTCCGGACGGCAGAGAATCGGTCGCGCTCTGCAAACGCTCGGTTACGAGTTGACGTGCGCGGTAGATGTCGCTCTTGTCGGTGAATTGAAGTGTGATCTGTGACAAACCGAAACGCGAGAGCGAACGCATTTCGGTGATACCGGCCACACCACCGAGCGCCATTTCCAGCGGTACCGTCACCAGCTTTTCCACTTCATCCGGCGCAAGCGCTGGGACAGTGGTATTGATCTGCACTTGCACTCCGGTGATGTCCGGAATTGCATCCATCGGCAGTTTCGTTGCCGACCAAAGCCCGCCGAGAAGAAGCGCGAAAGCGCCCATTAGAACGAGAACCCGCTGGCGAACAGAGAACTCCAGAATCCTGTCGATCACGGCTCTTCTCCGTAAAGCTTGAGCCCGGTGAGAATTTCCAACTCTTGCGCCGCCTGCAGCGCGTCTTTTTGCAAGTCGTTCAGCATCCCGGCCAGTTCGAGATATTGTTTTTGCGTTTCGACGTAGATTGTCAGTGGAACAGCGCCCAACTGGTAATTGCGATCCGCCGCTTCCGCCGCATCGCGAATTTTCCCCAGCTCATCTCCCTTCAGGTGGTCGATCTCGACTCGCTTGGCGCTCAGGATGGCCGCGTTTTGTGCCACTCGTCGTTCAACTTCACGTTCAGTCATAGCCAAAGAGGCCTCAGCTTGCTGCTGGCGAGCTTTGCTAGTCGCGATGTTCCCGAGATTGCGGTCCCAAAGTGGCAGGGGCAACGAGATGCCGAGTCCCGCCCGCTGCTCCCGGTCGATTGCATTTTCCATCGAGTAAAACGGCCCGACGGAGATCGCGGGAAATCTTTCGTTCTTCGAGAGCGCGACCTTGAAACCTTGTTGAGCAAACTCTACCTGTCGGATGCGAATATCGAAGGCATTCGCACGTGCGGCACTGAGAAGTCGAGAAAGCGATGACGCAGCGAAGGCCACTTTACCTGCGGCTATATTGAGCGGCGCGTCCGCGGGACGGCCGCAAAGTTGTTTTAGCTCCGTTAAGGCTGTTTCTGCTGCTAATGCGGCTTCGCGTTCCTGACGCCGAAACGCGAGCGTATTTGCGTCGATGATTCCCGCTTCTAACTGCGGCGTAACGCCCGCTTTCGGCCGCTGAGCAAGAACATCGCTTAGCGCTTGAAAACGGCTGGCGACTTCCCGCGCCGCGACTGCCTTTTGCTGCGCGATCAAAATGCCATAGGCCAACGTTCGTACGCGCGCGGCCAATGTGAGGCGAAACTGTTGAAGATGTAGGTCGGCAAGCTGGATATCGTGATTTGCAATCGCCTTACGTAATGCGATTCGACCGGGATACTCAAAGGTTTGGCTAAGTGAGAGAGCCACGATTGCGCCGTCGCCACTCCCTCCTCCTGAGTTGTCGCGCGAATTCTTATAACCAAGCTCGCTGCTTAATTCTGGGTTACGAACGGTTCGCGCCGTTCGCGCCGAGCCTTTGGCAGCAGCGATCTCGGCGACAAAAAAATTCAGCTCTGGATTCCGCTGGAGCGCCTGTCTGACCAGTGCCTCCGGCGTTTCGGCAAGCGCGGTCGCGCACATGAACGCAATGACACTACCTGCGACTGATTTGTTAGGTGAGTAAATGGACATGGTTTTGGCAGAACAAGTGAGAAACTCACAACGCTGTTGCGTTGTGCCGGCGAAGAACAGCTGAGCGAAACATGCGCGGAGACACCGCGCCTGCGCTCAGTTGTTAGGCGAGCTGAGGCGGATGATCAATTGCGACAGGCGGTCCTACACGTGCCGATTCATCACTTACCAAGACGCAAACGGTTGGTTCGACATCCGCGCTGAAGTGCAGACCATTGTTGCCAGCGATGACGCTGCCGTTGTGAATGGCGCATGAGCAATGCGAACAAGGTGTTTTCTCGTGCTGAGAATCCGATGGGCATGTTTGTACAGCACAGTGTTCGCCTAGCGCATCAATGATTGAATCTGCAACGATGTCGCCGCCAAATGCGAACAGAACAAGAAGCGCCGCCAGCAAACGCAGTTGCGATGTCCGAAGGAAACTCATTAGCGTGGTCTCTTAGCTTCCCAATCAGTAACTGTCAAACCATGACAATTGTTCATCGAAGGTGAAACGGCTGGATTACGGGACGATTTGGAAATGAAAATTACCTTCGGTGACATGCGTATCCATGGAAGTTACGCGCCAAACCACCTTATAACGGCCCGCTGTGAGTGCTGGAATCAGCGAGACAGAAAGCACGGTTCGATTGGCGGGATCTGAATGCGTGTTTTTCTTGTCCACTTGCTTCCCGCTTACATCAAAGACTTGGATGCTGCTTGCATTGCCTCGTACCGATTCGCTGAACCAAACGCGCACCTCAGTTGGGCCCTTGTTCACTTTGCTTCCAACCCGTGGCTCGGCACGAATCAAAAATGCGTGCGCCTCCAATGGCGCCGCAAAGGCTGTCACGCCAAGTACTGCGAGAACAAAAAGGACAAGCTGTTTTTGCATCGTTTTCTACCTGTAACCAAATAATGGCCGACCGAGGCTCCTTGGAAACAAATCGTCGAGATAAAAATGCACCTGACCGATGGCGCCCACCGATTCCGCGGTTCGGTCGTTAATTGGCACGATTACTTCCACGCCGAATTGTATGTACTTGCTTGACCAGATCACGCCGGGATTAATGGTGCCCGTGGTCTGACCGCTCTCTCCGCGGTTTAGCGGCGTCTCAAAAGAAAACTCTACGATAGGAATAAGTCGGTCGAACGGCGCACTCAGTCCCACGTCCTTGACCTGTTGCTGTAAATAGATCAGCGAGTATTCCAACGCGAAACCGTATTGCAGCACGTTTGGATTTCGCTCAATTTCACCACCGCTATCGCGCGTACTCGCGCTCGCTGGAAAGGCAACGCCAAGCACGCCGGTTACAGCAACCGGTCGCAGTAGCGAAAGAGCGTCCGGCAAATCGCCCAGGCCTTTGCCAAAGAAAATGCGGGCATCCAGGTGCTGAAATTATCCGCTTCCACTCGCTGCTGTCCTGTTCCGCCGAGTTCAACTTCTGCACCGAGTGAAAGAATTGCCTCGTGCTCGGCGCTCG
>JBLMXH010000005.1:0-3133 GCA_050257685.1 Nitrospirota bacterium | reverse complement strand
TGGAAAGCCCTTCAATTTTCCCGGTATGAAGATTGTTCCTGCGGTGGCCATTGTCGCGATCGTCTGGATTCTGGCACATGCAACGGCTCGCGAATTTCTCGTAACAGGAATTGTGCTGGTGCTTGCGTCGGTTCTCTATTTTGCGCGCAGCAGGTTTCGTTGGAATTCGTAGGCAAACGGCGAAAACCGATTAGCTTCTGGCCATGACCGACAAGTATCTCGAGGAGTATTATTCGTTCCTGCGGTTTCCGAGTGTTTCGACGGACGACCAGTATAAGGAAAAATTGGTGCAATGCGCAGACTGGTTGGTGAACAAACTCAACGGCATCGGTCTGCAAACGCAGCTGGTGCAGACAAAACGACATCCCATCGTCTGGGCGCACAATAAGCATCAGCCCGGGCGCCGGACAGTTTTGATTTACGGGCATTACGACGTGCAGCCGCCCGATCCGCTGGACCTTTGGGATTCGCCGCCATTCGAGCCCGTCCTGAGAAACGGCTACGTGTTTGCACGCGGCTCGACTGACAACAAGGGCCAGATCCTTGCGCATATTCTCGGAATTCAGGAAACGATCGAAGAGCGCGGTGAGCTTCCGGTGAATGTGCATTTGGTGATTGAAGGCGAAGAGGAGATTGGCAGTGGGAACCTCGGTCCTTTTCTAAACGAAAATCGGGACGCTCTGAAGTGTGACGTGGCAGTCGTTTCCGATACGGGAATGATCGCGCGCGGCGTGCCGACCATGAGTTACGGCCTACGCGGCGTCACCGCTCTCGAAGTTACAGTGACTGGTCCGAAAATGGATTTGCACTCCGGCGTGTTCGGCGGGGCCGTCCAAAATCCAATTACGGCGCTGGCGCAATTACTCGCGACGCTTCACGACCGCGAGGGCCGCGTGACGATTGCCGGATTCTACGATCATGTTAAGCCACTCGAGGATTGGGAGCGAGAAGCATGGCGTAAACTCCCGGTCGACGGCGACAAACTGATTCGCGAAGAGACGGGTGTGCCCGAACTTTTCGGCGAAGCCGGCTACAATTCGGTGGAACGCATCTGGGCTCGACCGACTGCCGAGATCAACGGAATCGGCGGCGGTTATCAGGGGCAGGGGACAAAGACCGTTATTGCCAGCCACGCGTTTGCAAAGCTGACGTTCCGGCTTGTTCCGGAACAGCAGGGTGACGAAATTCTGAAATTGGCGGAAGCGCATTTGCAAAAAAATCTGCCGAAAGGCGTCACGATGGAAATTACGAAAGGGCACAGCGGCCCATGGTATCTCACCGACCCGCACTCGGCTTTGGGCGAAGCGGCACAGCGTGCGTTGCGCAAGGCTTTCAAAGGTGAGCCCGCGCTAATCCGGGAAGGCGGCAGTATCCCGATTGTTTCGCAGTTCCGGGAAATTCTTGGGGTTGAAACATTGCTCCTGGGTCTGGCGCTGCCCGATTGTCGCGCGCATTCGCCTAATGAAAACTTTCCGCTCGAAAACTTCGAGGGCGGCATACGTCTGAACAAAGCCGTTCTGCAAGAGCTCGCGTCTTCTTAACCGGCCATAGCGTGCGCTGTCCTCAGCGCATCCGGCCGAACTATTGGACTCGAATCTCCGCTGAGGAGAGGGGACACTACAGCTTCCAGTTATGAAATGGCTTCTGATTGCGGTGATTTTGTTCGGAGCAATTGATGCTGCGCCTTCAGCAGAAGAATCGTTAGGCTCGAAGATCAAGAAAGTTTTCGAACCCGAGCCTACCCCGAGTCGCAAACATAGAAAGCGCTCCGCGAAGAGCACGACGCCCACGCCGGCACCTACTGCTTCTTCAAAACACAAGAAGGCTTCGCCGACTCCAACTCCAACGGCGACACCGAAGAGCAAATCAAAACATAGGAAAGCGAGTCCAACACCAACGCCGGAGCCTGAAGAGACGCCCGCCGAAACGCCGACTCCTTCGAGCTCCGAGCGTTCCCGAGAGAACAAAGGCTGGCCGAACGTGAGTCTTTCGCCGGATCAAATAGCGAATTTTGATAGCGATCCGCCGAAGGTTCGCCAGATCCTCGATGCCGGTCTCGCACTGACGAAGGAAGATCTTGGTTACACTTACGGTTCTGCGGACCCGAAGAATGGCGGAATGGATTGCTCCGGGTTCGTTTACTACGTCCTTAAGCAAAATGGTTTTCCCGATGTGCCCCGCGATTCGAGCGGCCAGTACATCTGGGTGCGCAAGGCGGGAGATTTCAAGGCAGTGGTAAGCCGCAAGGAGGACTCATTCGAGCTCGATGACCTTAAGCCAGGAGACCTGCTCTTCTGGCGCGGCACCTACAACATCGAGCGCGACCCGCCGATCACGCACACCATGATTTATCTCGGTCGTGAAAAGCGAACCAACAAGCGCGTCATGATCGGATCAAGCGACGGCCGGACGTACGACGGCAAACAGCGTTGGGGTGTCAGCGTTTTCGATTTCAGGATGCCGCCACCACCGAAGAGCGGCGACGCCAAGATTAGTCCGGTGTTTGTGGGATACGGTCGGATTCCGGGATTAAGCGGAGACTGAACAAGTTCGTAAATCCGAGTCCTCAAATGCTTCGCGTGAAGAGCCCTTGCTTCTACTTAACGCCGCTTTCGAACCCAGCTACCTTCCAGCGTCTCGCCTCGGCAGCCGGAACTGATTCAATTCGGTTGCGCAAGATTCTGAAATACAATGTGCGCTTCTCGGACCATTCAGGCGAATATTCATAGCCATCCGGCAGGTGGCGAAGGGTTATGTCCCGGCGTGCAATCGGCCTCCCTATATCCTTGCCCGGCAAAGTTATTCTGACGAATAAGGACTCCCTTCGCTAAATCAGTGTTGGCGGCAGCGTCGATGTCCGCAAACAAATAGAAGTATCCCGGCACCCGTGCGATCCCAATGAGATCTACTTCGTGGCCTTCATATTTTTCGGGATGTGCCAGGACATCCCGAAGATCGGTACCGAACGCTCCGGTCGTTCGAAGAGCAATCGATAGCCAAACAAACCAAGCTTGAAACCTAATGTTCATGTTCGGTTTTCGCAGCGCTGGGAGACGGGTTTACTTCTGCCGTGGAGGTTTGCTGAATCCCCGGACGAATACGTCGCTCATAAGCGATAAACGAAATTGTGATC
>JBLMXH010000004.1:0-11782 GCA_050257685.1 Nitrospirota bacterium | reverse complement strand
GCGCGGAGATCCCGACTAAACCAGAACGGGAAAAGCCCTGAGAAGTCACATGATATCGTAGTCTTTTCTCACCACTATTACACGCGCTTGCTTGTGCAGTTCGTAGCCTAGCGAGTGACCCTCATCCAATAGTCAACGAGAATGGTTCCGCAAACCAGGTCGCCCTTGAACGGCTTAAAAGCGCGCGCGGTAACCGCCATTTGTAGGCAGCGTGATTGACGATCAGCCTAACAAATCGCTCCCGTGAATGATGTCGATGATAATTATTAGAGGTAGCGAGTCTCTACGTGCGCGATCGTGAAACTTGATCACAGCCCGCGTATCATTGCTTTGCCGCCTCCATCAGAAGAACTGCATGAGCCGATGGCGAAGGACGCAATCCAGGAGCATCTGTGACAACAACCGTAGTCCCGGGAGAAACGATGTCGTAGAGCTTCTCAGCGAAGACCGGAGCGACGCGCACGCGGCGCCCGAGAGCTTCCAGCGTGGTTTTTCCTTCTGTTCTGACCGCCATCCACCGATGCGCGGGGCGTCCGGGCACGAATGTGCTCGGTGTTTCTGCAATGCCCTCAAGCATGGTGAAAGCATGGCCGCCAAGTGGACGCTCCGGATTGTCGATGGCAAACGTGGCGCGCCCAATTGGAATACCGTTTCGATAAACGTAAATTGTCTGGTCCGCGCCGCTTGCTAAAATTGTGATCGGCCCCTCCGGACTTCGCTCCGGTTTCCATTCGAATTCGCTTTCGATGCGGCTCGACATGGCCGCTCCCGCATCTGCGTTTGCCAGTAAAATCCCTGCGTGTGCGGCAATGGTCGGTTGCGGATGTTTTTCGTCGACGACAATGACAGTGGTGCCGCGGTTGGTCACTGAATAAAGTCTTTTCGCAAACTGGCGTGGCAATCGAATACAACCGTGGCTTGCCGGATAACCGGGAAGATCGCCGCCATGCAGAGCCACACCTTCCCAAGTCAGCCGCTGCATGTACGGCATCGGTGCGTGGTGATATTTGTTAGAAAAGTGGATTACCTCTTTCTCTAAAATTGTGAACACACCGGTGGGCGTACTGCGGCCTTTCACTCCGCTGCTGATGCTTGAGTAGGCGATGCGAATCCCGTTGCGATAAGCGCTGAGAGTTTGCTCGGGTAAACTGATGATCATCACCAGAGGTCCACTCGGGGCAAGCTCCGGTTCCCAAAAGAATGCACCAGGCCGTAACTTTCCGACGTGACGCTGTGCTGAAACGCCAGATGAATCGACCACCGCAAGAAATCCGAAGGCGATGATCGACCGGACGACTGCGCGCAATTGTTCCTGCATTCCAAAGGCGAACCGTTTCCTGCGCGACCCAATGCGGGGCACGCTTCGCCAAGCTACTCTGGTTGCGCAACTCATGCTGTAGCGTCGTGTCCACGTTTGCGTTTGGAGTGCGCTCGACGCGGCGAGCGCTTTGAGACGCTCTGAAAAAGTTCCCAATGCTGAAAGTCAAACTTGAGCCGTTCACTCGTCTGTCTCGCGTTCATCGCATTGACAAGAGCGGCACAGCAGCGCCGCAGTCCAAAACGTAGGGGCAATCTGCAACTCGTATTGTGAAACACAGAACTTCAATGAGATCCTGGCAACGGTGCAGTAGTGGACGAAAGCTCTCGGCTGCGCTCCGGCGTCGCGTTGATGTAAACATCCAGTTGCTGACCGACGTAGATCGGCAGCTCATCGCGTTCGAAACTGTAGATCACTTGCAGCACGCGAGTGTCAACGCGCTCCGTTGGTGCGCCTGTCAACGAAACTTTCGGCACAACGTATGGCTCAAAGCGAACGAAGTGCAGCTTTGTACTGATCTTGTTGTTGCCTTGAAGATAACCAATCGCCGGCGCGTCGGGGCGCACGCGCCACGCATCGTGTTCATCGACATCGACGCGCACGTTCATTGGTTCCACACTGCCAAACAAGATAAGCGGCTGCGCCAAAACACCTGTAGGCGCGAATTCGCCGACACGCACTTTCAACTGCATGACCTGGCCATCCACCGGCGCCCGCACGGTCAGACGCTCGAGGTCGGTTTTCGCCGCTTCCAAATTCGCCTGGGCCTGTAAATATTGGGCTTCGGCTGTGTCCGCAGCGTGCGTGCGAGTTTCCAGATCTTCCTCGCTAATCACTCGCTTGGCTATGAGTTCGTTGCCCAGCTTTAGTTCGTACTTCGCCTGCTGCAACTGTGCATGCGTAGCATTTACGGCAGCGGTGTCGGTTGCGATCAATGCCCGTTGTGCACGATCGTCGATGGTGAAAAGCGGATCGCCCGCTTTCAGGTGGCTGCCGACACGGACGTAGATCTTGGAAACGATCCCGGCGATTTGCGTACCGATGGCGATGTTCTCGGTGTTTGCTTCAGTGATGCCCGCACCGGCGATGAACGCCTCATACGGCGGCTGCGGAGCCTGCGATACGGCTTTGGCCGGCGGCAAAGTTTTGTTGGCACGAGATGCGACAACCATCGCACTGAGAACGCCAATCAGTGCGATGATCGGTAGAATGTATTTTCGAAACATAAAATTAGCCTCCGGTTTGCATTTCCTGTGGGGAATCGAGTTCGCTACGGCGAATCCGTCCATTGGCGGACACGCGCGTAATCACACCGTCTTGCATAAAGGCGATGCGATCGGCGAATTCGAAAATGCGGGCGTCATGGGTCACGACCAGAAGCGCGCGATCGTCGCGAACTGCGAGCTGCCGCATCATTGCCATTACTTTACGGCCGGTGTCGCTGTCGAGCGCGCTGGTCGGCTCATCGCAGACGATCAACCGCGGGTTATGAATCAGTGATCTGGCGATTGCGATGCGCTGTTGCTGGCCGCCAGAAAGATCCGCCGGAAATGACTGCATCATGCGCTCATCAAACTCGACCTTCCGAAGCACTTCAGTAGCGCGTTGAATGGCTCTGCGGCGATTACTGCCGTTGATGATGAGAGGAACCGCCACGTTCTCCACCGCACTAAGAGCAGGAATTAGATTCCACGCCTGAAAAACAAACCCGATGTTTTCACCGCGAAAACGCGTGGTCTCGTCCACGGACATCCTCATGTAATCACGACCGAATACGGAACAATGGCCGCCGTCGCGACTCAGCACGCCGGCAATCACAGAGATCAGCGTTGTCTTACCCGAACCTGAAGGCCCAACGAGCATCATCAATTCGCCAGTACTCATTTCGAGATTGACGCCGCGCAATGCGCGCACAGCCGCACTGCCGCCACCAAATGTCTTGGTAACGTCGTGGCACCGAACAGCCGTGCGTGTTCGCGTTTCCGTTTCGTTAGGCGCAACGTCGACGACCATAAAAATTCTCTACAAGCCGCCTAACGAATCGGTAGCGGCGGCATCTGTTTGTGTTTGATGTCCCAGAGCATCTCAAGCACGGGATGGCTGGCCGGCAACATGCCGGCCACAGCGAGCAGAATGCTCGCGCTCCCCGGATCAACGTGCGAACGGCTGGCTTTGAGGGCGCGACGCGCAGGGGAGCGCGACCATGTTGGTCGCCCAAGCCGACATGTTGTCGGCTTGTCCGAACGGCACGCTGAGGGTTTCCGGAAATACCGGACAGATAGAGCAGCGCTGCGATCGCCGCACCGACCAAACGCAGCGCGATATCATTAACACCAACTTTGTCGGGCAAAGGATAAACAATCATGAGTTTCCGTTAACTGCGGAACACGATCGCAGGCTCCAGTTTGATGACTTTCCGAATGCTCAGCACTGCCGCACCCACACAAATCACCATCACTGCCGCTGCGCTCATGAGCATCAGTTGCCATGGGAATTGAAATGCGATCTGGCTGCGGCCCGACAAAATTCCGCCCCACGCAGAGGCTGCGCCGATGCCCAAACCGTAACCGATCGCGCCAACCTCTGCCGCTTGAAGGGAGATCATTCGGAGAAGCTTGCGATTGGTTGTGCCCATCGCTTTGAGCGTTCCGAAATAGCGAAGGTTATCGAGAGTGAAATTGTAGAAAGTTTGACCGGAAATCGCTACGCCGACTATGAACCCGAGCGTCACGACGGTCAGAAAATTGATCGGCATTCCAGTGTACTTCAGAAAGTACCAAAAAGTCAGCTTCTTGAACTCGGAGGGCGTGTAGGCTTTCAGTCCGAGTGCGCCGATTCGTGCACATACAGCACCACTGTCCACAGCAGGTTTCGCCTTTGCCAGAACGAAGGAAAGCATCTTGCGCTGCATCGGCGCAACGAGCGTTGCGCGCGAGTAGGTCATGTAAACAACCGGAATGTTTTGGAAAGTCTGGGTAACCCGGCAAATGCCGACGACGACGCAGCGGTTGTCGTTCAGTTCCAGGTTATCGCCGATCTTGAGCGGAATACGGCGCCCGTCCGATCCTTTTTTAGCCAGCTTTCCACGGGCGCCAGCCTCATCGACGATAACGCCGTATGCCTGGCGCAAATCGGATAATTGTCCGGCAACCATTTTGGGCGGGCCACCGATCAGTGTCGAATCGTCGAGACCAACGATTACACAGTTTTGAAATGTGCCGTCGTCCAGACGTGCCTGGAGCATTCCTTTGTACAACCCTACAGCCCATTCAACGCCTTCCGTTCCGCGAACACGCAGCACTTCGGTGTCCCGCATCGGCTTGACGTCTTCGATGTACTGGACCGTAGGATCCACTACCCATATGTCGGGCAAACCGATGTCGCTTACGAAACTGAACGTGCGGCTCATCACGCCCGTGAAAATGGCAGATGGCCAGGTAACAAGAAATGAGGCGAAGGTAAGCCCTATGACGATGCCAACGTACTTGGCCCGGTCTCCAAGCAACATCTTCAGCGCGATGAAATTCATGACGCGCCGAATCTCTGGCCAGCGGCAGCAAATCGCTCCCCTTGGCTTGCTAAAATCAATTCATTTTTTGCGCATTCGCTTCGCGTCGCTCACTGAGAGTGCGAGGCTGAGAGCGTCCGCAATTTTTTTCTCGATATGTTGCCGTCGCTCACGTTGGTCGTTCAGATAGTCGAATTTCACCATGGTAATTGGCCACGATTGCTCTTCCCCATTTTTAAGACTGAAGGTTAATTCGAGGAACCAATACTTGTTCGCGAAGATGGGATCGTGCAGGTGCCACTTTAATTCGTACGACGTGATGTCTTTCAACGAAATTACCGTTCGCTCGTCGAAAAAGTGCAGCACCACCGCCTCCCGTGTGATTTCAAGGTCGTGGAATTTGAATGCCACTTTGTTCGTGAGGGTTGCGCAGGCATTTGAACGTCGTGTTGAAGCCATCTGTGTTTTCTCCTTCGGGAGAACGTCACGGTGATGAGATCACGATTCTGATTGCGAACGGCTGGGAACAACCAAGACGGGGCGCCCCGCGTAACGGACGACGTGTTCGGCGACGCTCCCGATGAGCGCGTGCTTCAAACCCGTAAGCCCGTGAGTAGAAGTGACGATAAGATCAACTTCGGGATCGCCCGCTGCGGCGCAGATTTCATCAACGGCAAAACCGGGGCGAATTTCGGTCCGAACCGGCAGATCGCGCAAAAAATCCATCTGCTTAAGCGCGTCCATCTCCTGCCTTGCTGTCTCCTCCATTGCTTCGGCCAACCCCGACATACGTACGCCCGCACGATCGACAAATACATAATTTGTGTACGGATACATCGCGTGAAAGAGGCGCAGCGTAGCGTTGACCTTCCTCGCCAGGAATGCTGCGTATTCAGTTCCGGCGAGCGAACACTGCGAAAAATCTGTCGGAACCAACATGGTGCGAATCGCGAATTGGGTTGCCCTTTTCTTTTCCCCTTTCCGTTTTCGCACCACAAGAACAGGACACGGTGCATTGCGGACGACTCGTTCAGCCGTGCTTCCAAGGAGAAGATGCTTCAGTCCGCTATGGCCGCGAGTTGAAAGCGCAATCAGATCGGCATTGATCTCACGCGCTAAATTGATGATCTGCTCGTGCGGTCGGCCAGGCCGAATGTGGCAATTCTCTGGACAAAATGTCGGCACGTGTTTGCGATGAATGCCGGTCAGTTCCTCGTTAAGCCGTTCGATTGCCTCTGCTGATTGCAAGAGCAAATGTCCTGCACCCGGCGCAGACGACGCTTCGTCGGGCGGATAGACATGCACGAGATGAATTGCAGCATGGAATTGTTTCGCCACGGAAACGGCGTAATCCAGCGCTTCCACCGATGCGGGAGAGAAGTCCAGTGGCACCAGAATTTTTTCAATTTTGAATTGTAACGGGTTATGCCGCGTCTGCTGGAATGTGGAAGTAGTGTTTGTCATTGTTCGATCAGTAAAAACTCCTCCCTAATATGGCGATGTCATCTTGAGCGGAGCGCTGCAACGAAATGCGAAGCATGAGACCAGGATTTCAAAAATCTCTGTTTCATTTCTGTTTGGAGCGGCCGGTCCAAAAACCGATCCGAGATTAAAAGCCTGGCCTCGCCCCGAAAGCTTTCGGGGCTGCGTTGCAGCTCCTCCCGCGACTGCGGGAATCAGGATGACATCGAGCGACGAGAATGGCTTAAACACGATCGCATAGCCGGCTTTCGCCGCTCTCTCTGGCACAATTCGCACAGCAAAATATTCGGCTGCCGTTTTCAACACCGTGACCGATGATTTTGCACCCGCAGTGATCGCATTTTGGAGCTATCACATGGATTGCGCACTCAAAACTGTCGAAGACATGGGTCTTGTCTTTGAACCTGATCTCGAACGTCTTGTCGTATTCGTTTCCACAATGTTCACACTTGGCCATAAGTTTTGTTCCTTACGTTTCGTTTTGGCTCAATTTCACCTACGTTAACAACGATCATGATTTAAAGCTCTTGAAGTGAGCGGAAGTGGGACAGCAGCGCTGCTTCAGGCAATTTCACCAGATCAGATTCGACATGCTCCACGATGCGCTCCCGAATTTCAGGTGGCAATTGCTCGACTATCTTCCTGTGAATCGATTCGGGCGCGGCCAATGACCAGCCGTCGCCCGCGTTATGTTTTACCGTTTTCGCAATTTCGGCCGCGAGCTCTTTGCAAACCCGGCGATCCATTTCTGCTTCCAGTTGCGGCCAATCCGTCATGGGCGTCTCGTGTCGCGTGCTCGCTGCATCCATCACATCGATGACTTCGAATGCTTGCACCAGTTCCAAGTGGGGACCCCGCGTCGGTGTTTCGTGAACGCGATATGCGCGCAAGCTCCCGCGATCAGCCACAATAATGAGTGAGGTCGCAGTCATCCGAAGTCAGAGAGGTCGACCGTTTCAAGGTTGAGACAAAGCGCCTGCAATTCCGGCGGAAAAATTCCGAAGATTTTCTCCAGCTCGCCCGGAGAGGTGTGTCTCGAGAGAACCTTTAAAACCGCTTCAGTCAAACGCATCGGGTTGACATTGCGGTCTGCTGCAAAATTGTCCCGCACGGCATCGTAAAATTCCTGTGCGGTTTTGATCTTGATGGGCGTGGCCGTCGGTTTCCAGTTGTCATAATAGAATCCGCGCACAAGCATCGGAAGCTGCGCACCCAAATGTGCGGCTTCCGCCACAGGCAGGCGGTCCCGCAGTACGTGCAGAACCGCGCGCAAGCCGTGATACGCCTTGTGATGATCATTCCAATGCAGCAGATCGCTGATTTCATTGACCCAGTGATTTGTCTTTTCCAGAGTGGTTCCAAAAACTTCCGGTTGATGTGTTTTCATGTCTTCCTTCCCTCGTCCTCATTCTCCTGGTCGTCCTCGGTTTTATCCATCTCGATCAACGAGGAGGACGACGAGGAGGAGGACGACTTGCAGCTAAACCGCAGCCAATTCTCTCTCCAGTTTCTGGCCCACAGGCTTCTGTACTGGCTTCGTGGGCGCGACCGGTCTGTGCGTGCAAATCGCTCTTAGCGTTTGTTCCACGTCGTCTGCCGATAATTCTACTCCTCTACCGGTCTGCGTTTTCAAAGCCACATCGTTCATCGACAGTATGCCCTGCAGCCTGCCGTCTTCGGCGCTTATAATCGGCAGCCGTCGCACCTGCTTCTGCTGCATGATTTTGAGCGCCTCGTGGATTTCTGTATCGGGTGAACAGCCGTACACCTGTCTCGAAATCACTTCGTCGACGCGGATATTCGCCGGTTCGCGATGTTTTGTTGCTGCGGCCATGCAGATGTCGCGATCGGTGATCATTCCGACCACTTTCTTACCATCAGCGATAACCGGCAATACGCCGCAGTCGTTTCTCCACATTCGCATCGCTGCATCGGCCAGATTGGTTTCAGGCCTGCAGGTTTGCACATCATAGGTCATTACGTCTTGTACTTTCATGGTGTTTTGGCTTTCTGACGGAAACTCAAGACGAAATCAGGACATGCACTCGGCGAATCTTGCGAACAATTACGCAATTCTTGCGATAGCCGAACCAGGCTAGTTGTAACTTTCTATTCAATTATTCTGCATCTGCCGGGCACGGTAAGCACTGGACACTCGGCATATCTTGCGACTTGCTTAGCTACGTTTTGGATCTGACGAACGCTGATTGAAATCTCGCGTCAAGCTTCGACGAGCTGGCGGCGACCAGCTTCCGCTAGAAGGGTGCGAACTTCCTCGTCGCTGGTCTGAGAGAATTCTGTGTACCACTGGCCGACGGCGTAGAAATTTTCCGGAATCATTACTGCGGCGACCGCATCCGCTGTTCGACGAAGTCCGTCGTAAGTAGATGCGGCGATCACAGGCGCGGCGACTACGATGCGAGTGGCGTTCAATTGTCGCAGTGCTGAAACAGCGGCGAGCATGGTCGATCCGGTTGCAATACCATCGTCGACCACGATGATCGTTTTACCTTCGACTTCGAGTGGCGGTAGATTTGCGCGGTACAGTTTTTCGCGCCGCTGAAGCTCAATGAGCTCGTCCGCACTCACGGTATCGATCACGTCATCGGGAATCCGGAACGCATTGACCACCTGCCCATTGAACACACGCACCCCACCGGAGGCGATGGCTCCCATGGCTAACTCCGGATGGCCGGGCAGGCCGAGTTTCCGCACCACGAACACATCGAGCGGCGCGTTTAGTTTTTTGGCGACTTCCGCCGCCACTGGCACGCCGCCCCGCGGAAGCGCGAGAACGATGACATCGTTTCGGTTCGCATAGGCACTTAGAGTTTCGGCCAGAAATTCACCAGCTTCGGTTCGATTAAAGAATTGTGTTTTCATGTTCGGCCTCCATCGGTTGTGATTACTCCATACCCGGCTGCATCGTTGCACCCGGGGATTCCTTCTTTTCAGGGATTTCAGTTAGTGTCGCCTCGGTGAGCAGCAGCACGCTCGCGACCGAAACCGCATTCTCTAATGCGATCCGGACGACTTTCGTTGGATCGATGATCCCGGCTTCAACAAGATCCACGTATATCCCGCGGGCTGCATCAAAGCCGTAGTTCCCGGTGCCTTCTCGCATTTTGTTGACCACCACGCCGTCGTCTGCCGCTGAGTTGATAGCGATTTGGCGTGCCGGCGCCTCCAGTGCTCGCTTAAAAATCAATAACCCGGTGCGTTCGTCTCCTTCGCATTTTTTCGCCTCAGCATCCACCGCTTCCATGGCGCGCAGCAGAACAAGGCCGCCACCGGGAACGATGCCTTCTGCGACGGCTGCTTTTGTTGCGCTAACCGCATCGTCGAAAGCTTCCTTGCGGCTTTTCATTTCTGCTTCCGAGGGCGCGCCGACATGCACAACTGCGACGCCGCCCGCCAGTTTCGCTAACCGCTCCTCCAATTTTTCACGGTCGTAGTCCGACGTCGTTTCCTTAATCTGACGCCGCAGATCATTGCAGCGTCCTTCCACTTCCGCCTTGTCACCGTGTCCACCGATGATTGTCGTATTATCCTTGTCGACGACGACGCGTTTGGCGTCCCCGAGTTGCTCGATATCAACTTTGTCGAGTTTCAGCCCGAGTTCTTCGGAGACAACCTGCCCGCCGGTCAGGATCGCCATGTCCTGAAGCAGTGCCTTGCGCCGGTCGCCAAACCCAGGTGCCTTCACCGCGACAGACGAAAGGACGCCGCGCAGTTTGTTGACTACCAGGGTTGCCAATGGTTCGCCCTCAAAATCCTCCGCCACCAGCAGCAAAGAACGGCCTCCTTTTGCGACCTTCTCGAGCAAGGGCAAAAGATCATTCATGTGCACGATTTTCTTCTCGGTTAACAAAATGAGAGGATCGTCGAGCACGGCTTCCATTTTTTCCGGATTGGTCACGAAATAGGGCGATAGATAGCCGCGGTCGAACTGCATTCCTTCAACCACTTCCAATGTGGTTTCGGTGGTCCTCGCTTCTTCGACCGTGATGGCCCCTTCGGGTCCGACCTTTTCCATTGCATCGGCGACGAGCTTGCCGATTTCCATATCGTTATGTGCCGAGATCGCCGCGACTTGTTCCTTTTCCTTCCTGCTTGAGACCGGACGCGAAATTTTTTTAATGGCTTCCACAGCCACTGTCAGCCCGCGGTCCAGTCCGCGTTTGATGTCGACTGCGCTTGCGCCAGCTGTGACGTTGCGAACACCTTCGGCGAAAATTGCATGCGCCAGGAGGGTGGATGTACTCGTACCGTCGCCGACGGCTTCGCCCGTTTTTTCCGCCGCTTCGCAAATCATCTGCGCTCCGAGGTTTTCTTCCCGATCCTCCAGCTCGAATTCTTTGGCGATCGTCACTCCATCATTGCACACGAGCGGCTTTCCCCATTTTTTCTCAATGAGAACAGATTTTGATTTCGGCCCGAGAGTGATGCGGACTGCGTCGGCAAGGGCAGTGGCGCCGCGCAGAATTTTCTCGCGCGCTTCCGAACGGAAATGAACTTGTTTGTATGGCATATCGAGTGAGCCTCGCCGGGCGCAGGCACGCCCGGCGCGCTATTCGTTGTGTCTACTCCACTTTGACCTCGACTGGCTTGGGCTTGGCTGCTGCGCTTTTCGGCAGCTGCACCTTGAGCACGCCGTCTTTGAATTCGGCCGCGATCTTGGTCGAGTCGGCATTCTCCGGGAGCGTGAACGTGCGGAGAAAATTTCCATAGGAGCGTTCGATGCGATGGAATTTCTTTTTCTTTTCTTCCTTTTCGGTTTTGCGCTCGCCTGAGATGGAAAGGACGTTGTTTTCAACCGTCACTTTCACATCTTCCTTTTTCATCTCAGGGAGGTCAGCCTTGACCACATATGCCTTGTCGTCTTCGGAGATGTCGACCTGCGGCGCCCAATCGGGTAACGCTTTATCGCCATTGCCGAACAGGCGTTTTGGAAACCTCCTAAATTCTGGAAGGCCGCCGAAGAATGTGCTTAACTGGTTCTGAACTTCGTCGAGTTCATGAAACGGATTCCATATTTCTAATGTTTTCATAAGGGCATTGGACACGATGCTTTGGAGAAGGGCTTGTCGATCTTTGCCAAAGATAGTGCGTTTTTTGGCATGCCCGGTTGATTGCTTTTCAACTACGCGCCCGCCGATGGGGACCGAGGTAATTAACGCTCAGCCTCTCTTTTCGCGCTCGTCGAGTGACTCTCCAACGGCGAGACCTTCTTCTTCATCGATGCTGCTGAAAGATTCGACGAGGCTTGGCCGAGTTAAACCAACACGTTGAGAGATAACTGGTTTTGCACGCTTTGGTGCGCGTTTCAGCGGCTGGCGGAGCCCGCCCCCTTTTTTATGTGGCTTGGCTTTCATACGGGGACCTCACCAACTGGCGCTGAGATGCCTCAGCAAAAAGCCGGCGCACCTCGTCATCGCTGATCAGAGAAAAATCTTCATACGATTCGCCTACGC
>JBLMXH010000003.1:0-2730 GCA_050257685.1 Nitrospirota bacterium | reverse complement strand
GAATCACGTCAAACCGCACGGTGCGCTCTACAACATGGCCGTCCGCGATGCGAACCTCGCAGGCGCAATCGCGCGGGCTATCGAATCAGTCGATCCGAAATTGATTCTGTTCGCGCCGGCTAAGAGCGAGCTTGCCCGGGCCGCTGAGGCTCATGGGTTACAGATCGCGCGCGAGATCTTCGCAGATCGCAATTACTTAAATGACGGCTGGCTTGTTCCCCGCACGCGACCGGATGCGCTGCTTCACGATCCAAAGGAAGCAGCGGAGCGTGTATTGCGGATGTTGCGCGAAGGCAAGGTGCGTTCAATCGAAGGCCAGGATGTTGAGGTGCGCGGCGAAACGATCTGCGTCCACGGCGATACACCGGGCGCGGTCGAATTTGCGCGCGAACTGCGTACACGGCTCGAACGAGAAGGCGTGAAGATCAGCGCGCCGAAGAGCTCGCGGTGAGCTTCTGTCATTCTGAGCAAAGCGAAGAATCCCGGATTTCAACGGACTGATCAAAGCAAGCCAGAGATCTTTGAAAGCCCGGCCTCATGCTTCGCATTTCGTTACGGCGGTGCGCTCAAGATGACAGCACGCGATGCTGAATTCCGCTATGCAAAGTAAGCCGGAGAATTCGCGCGACACCACCGGCCTCGTTCGCGCGCTTGGGCCGATCGACGCGACGATGATTGTCGTCGGGTCGATGATCGGGTCCGGCATCTTCATCGTGTCCGCGGAGTCATCACGATTGAGTGGCGCGCCGGGTTGGCTGTTGCTGGCATGGGCGCTCGCGGGCTTGCTAACGATCACTGGCGCGCTGTGTTGTTCCGAGCTGGCGACGATGATGCCACGAGCGGGTGGCGTTTACGTTTTTCTTCGCGAGGCATACGGTTCATCGATTGGTTTCTTGTACGGCTGGACGTTGTTTCTGGTAATTCAAACCGGCACGATCGCAGCGGTAGCGATTGCATTCGCGAAGTTCCTGGGTGTTTTTGCCGCAACAGTTTCACCGGATAATTACCTGGTCCCGCCGATCTCGTTAGGCGGTTACGCTATCAGCCTGTCGACCGAACAACTGGTGGCCATCGCATTGATTGCGCTCCTGACATGGACGAACACGCGTGGCCTCGAGGTCGGCAAAATTGTCCAGAACGCATTCACCTTTGCCAAAACTGCTGCACTCGCTGCCGTGGTGGTGGTCGGGTTATCGTTCGGCTGGAAAGCGAATTCCGCTGCACTGAGTTCGGCTTGGTGGGACTCGGCGGCCAATGGATGGCATCCGCAGGAGGCGCAGCCTGGTTTGGCTTTCACCGGAGCGCTAGCTCTCACGCTGCTTTTCGGAAGGTCGATGGTTGGCCCGCTCTTTGCGCAGACCGCATGGACAAACGTCACATTCATCGGCAGTGAAGTGCGCGATCCCGGGAAAAATCTCGTGCGGGCGCTTGTGGGAGGATGCGCCATCGTGGTCATACTCTATCTGCTGGCGAACCTTGCGTATCTGGCGGTGCTGCCGTTTCCGGAAATCCAGCATGCGCCACACAATCGCGTAGCCGTCGCAATGATGGACACCGTGTTCGGTTGGGCTGGAGCGACGTGTATGGCTGCAGCAATCATGATTTCGACTTTTGGATGCGACAACGGACTGATTCTCGCCGGAGCCCGTGTTTACTATGCCATGGCGCGTGATGGCTTGTTCTTCCGAAAGATTGCAACCACAAATCGATTTCATGTCCCCGCGGCAGCGCTGGTGGCACAGGGAATTTGGACGGCCTCCCTGGTTTTGCCGCGCACCGTTACAACCAATGTCGCGACACACCAGGTAAGGTACGGGAACGTTTACAACCAGCTGCTTGAATACATCGTCTCGGCGGATCTGGTCTTTTACCTTCTGATGGTTGTGGCTGTGATGGTTTTACGGCGAAAAAAACCGGACGCTGAGAGGCCGTATCGAACGTGGGGTTATCCAGTTGTGCCGATGATTTCGATCGTGTTATCGGCCTTGTTGGCCATTGATCTTACCTGGTTCGCGCCGGCAACATCCGGAATTGGCATCGTCATAGTGTTGACTGGCGTGCCGGCGTACTTCTGCTGGCATAAGGCTTCTCGTTAGCATGCCGCTTTCGCGGGGGCTATTAGCAAAGATATCATCGTGAACCGCTTCAGCGGTTTCCGCTAAATGCCGACAATCACCTCTCTCGACGGGTGTTAATGAGAGCGTGCTTACATTGTGAACTCGCGCTCGGCTACCGTTGTCGTAAAATCATCTGATAGAACCGAAACGCTCGTTAGGCGCGAACCTAGTTTGTATGCCTGCAAAGTCAAAGAAACAGCAAATGGCAGCCGGCGCGGCGCTTGCCGCGAAGCGAGGCAAGCGGTCCAAGTCGTCGCTGAAAGGCGCATCGCGCCAAATGGCGAAGTCGATGAGTAAAAGCGAGCTACGACGAATGGCAAAAACGAAGCGCAAAGGCAAGCCGACGAGAAAACACAAGAAAAGGTAGAATAGCCAATCGGCGTTCGTGTTTACCGAAGCGAGCTAAGAGGTTTTAATCTCCAGCATCATCGCTTTGGATTGTCGCCATCGCCTCTTTCAAAGGCGCGAAGCTGACCCTGCTTGCGCCGGTAAAGGGATGGTCAAGCACATAGATCAAAAACAAGATCGACGTCACTGTCACTGTTAGCGTAGTCGTAATCAGGTATTGGGCTCGTATGTTTTTCATTCCAAAGAAAAACGTATAGGAGACTGC
>JBLMXH010000002.1:0-7566 GCA_050257685.1 Nitrospirota bacterium | reverse complement strand
CTACAATCCTAGCTCGCTTAGTCCAGGATGTTCATCAGGACGCCGTCCCAGCGGCCAGTGATATTTTCTTTCTGATTCGTTGATCGGCAGGTCATTGATCGATGCAAACCGCCGTCGCATTAAACCGTTTTCGGCAAACTCCCAGTTCTCGTTCCCATAAGAACGAAACCAATGTCCGGAATCATCGTGCCATTCATAGGCGAAGCGAACGGCGATGCGATTTCCCTCGAACACCCAAAGCTCTTTGATCAGCCGGTAATCGAGCTCTCTCACCCACTTTCGCGTCAAAAATTGAATGATTTCCTCCCGGCCATGCGGAAATTCTGCGCGATTTCTCCAACGCGAATCGGTTGTGTAGGCAAGCGCGACTTTTTGCGGGTCTCGAGTATTCCAAGCATCTTCCGCCAGTCGGACCTTCTGAATGGCGCTCTCCTTAGTGAACGGCGGCAACGGAGGACGCGCTGTTTCTGATTCATTTCCTGTGTTCATGCGTTTCCAAGCAATATTGTTCCTCGGTAACCTGCTCGAGCCATTCGACCACTTTTCCATCTAGAGCCTCTTGAATCGCAATGTGTGTCAAGGCCTTGATGGGCGTGGCGCCGTGCCAGTGCTTTTCGTTAGGCGCAAACCAGACTACGTCGCCCGGCCGGATTTCTTCAACCGGCCCAGCGTCACGCTGAGCCCACCCGAGACCTGAGGTAACGATCAACGTCTGGCCGAGCGGATGGGTATGCCAGGCAGTACGCGCACCCGGCTCAAACTTGACGCTAGCGCCTCGAACACGCGCCGGCTCCGGTGCTTCAAATAACGGCTGAATTCGGACTGCACCCGTAAACCAGTCAGCTGGTCCTTTTGTAGAACGTTGTGACTCAATTCTTCTGATTTCCATAGTTTAGTGTCGTCCCCTAGCCGTCACTTGCCACTTGTCACTCAACACTGGCTTCCGGTGGCCACTGCACGCCGGCTAGTTCTTTCGGCAACTGTTTCGGATCCACCGGGTATATTAGCGAAAGATCGATCTTCGATTTCGAGCCCTGTAAAAATTCCAATTCTTCCGGCGCGCCAACGATGAGCCATAGCACCTCGTCGTCAGTGTCGTTGAAGACCTGGCGCACCTGATCGGGCGCAACCAGCACGCCTCCGTATCTTGGCACCGTTAATGTTTCGTCACCGACACGCATGCGCCCTGTGCCTTCGAGAACAAAATAAAATTCCTCCGACCGAATGTGCTTGTGTAGCGTGTTCGCGCTCTTCGGCGGCAATCTCCATACGCGCGCGCCCATGTTTTCACTGCCGGTGCGCTCCAGGTAATCCGCGTTTGGGATTTTCATCAAGTTCGATGGCCGCCAGTGCAAATCTTCTGGTGCGATGAGCTGATAACCTTGCAGCGTCTTCATGGCCCGTGCGGCTTCTCAACAATCACATTGGCAGTGATTAACGACAAGCTTTCCGCGGCGTTTTGAAAGCATCCGCGAAGCGAATCGCTTCTGTAGCGGCGCTTTGGCCAAGGAGGCTACGATGCATGCTGGTCTACTCGCTACAATTTCGCTCGTGACTAGCCACCACTCTTGCCGAGGCATCGCCTTTGCGATGGGCGAATGCTATCGCGACACTGAACACTGCCGGGTTTAACATGATTGAAAGCAACGCGCCGGCCACAATCAGATTCAAGCCCTCCGGCGGAAGCATACCACGGTTTACTCCCAGGCCGGCGAGGATGAAGGAGAATTCGCCGATCTGAGCGAGCGCAGCGGAGACAACGAGTGCTGTTCGGGTCGAGCCTCTCAGCGCGCGAACAATCCCGAAAGCGGCTAGCGACTTTCCAACTACAATAATCGCGAGCACGGCCACAATCTGAAGCGGTTGGCGGACGAGGATCGACGGATCGAACAGCATCCCCACCGCGACAAAGAACAAAACCGTAAAAGCATCCTGGAGCGGCTGAAGATCCCTGGCTGCGCGATGACTGACATCGGATTCGTTCACCACCACTCCAGCGAAGAATGCACCCAGAGCAAAGGAAACACCGAAGAGCTTGGCAGAGCCGAACGCCACGCCGAGCGCGAGCGCGATCACTGCAACCGTAAACAATTCGCGCGAGCCAGTCTTTTCCACGTGCGACAACAACCACGGAAAGAATCGTACACCGGCGATCAGCATCAATCCGATGAACAACACGACCTTGCCGATGGTGATCCCGACCTCGGGCCAGATGCTCGTGTTACCCACGTTGTTCGGTTCTTGTCCACCGACCACTCCCGCAAATGCCGGCAGCAGCACGAGCGCGAGCACCATCAGAAGATCTTCCACCACGAGCCATCCCACAGCGATGCGGCCGTCGTTCGAATTGATCATGTCTCGATCCTCGAGTGCCCGCAGTAATACGACTGTGCTTGCGACTGACAACGACAAGCCAAATATGATTCCCGAGCCTAACGACCATCCCCACAAGTTCGCCACGCCAGCGCCGAGCGAAGTCGCCACAATGATTTGCGTAAACGCGCCGGGCAACGCCACCCCCCGCACCGCGAAAAGATCGCGTATGGAAAAATGCGTGCCGACCCCGAACATGAGCAAGATCACGCCAATCTCGGCGAGTTGCGGAGCGAGGTGTGCGTCAGCGACGAAGCCCGGTGTGAACGGACCAACAACGATACCAGCCAGAAGATATCCTACCAGCGGCGGCAAACGGAGTCGCACCGCCAGCAATCCACCGACAAACGCAAATGCCAGGCTTACGGCAATCGTCGCGATCAGCGGAACGTCATGAGTGGTTGCTGCTAACACGCAAACCAATCGCACTTCCGCCTCCGAAAGGCGAGAGCAGCGCGGTCATTTCTGCATTCGGATACACAAGATAATCGGGCCTCGCACGAACATCTGAAGGTATGAAAAACAAAACTGATCCAGCCCATTCCGGTATCAGCGAAACCATGGCTGCTCGGATTGTAATCAATGAGCTGGGAGATCCCGCTCACCAGAAGAACATAACTGATGCCGTCGAAGCCTTGGACGGCGTAATCGAAGCGAAAATTGAGAAGGGCGCGCTACATGTCTCGTACGATCCGTTGACAACGACTGAAAAGAAAATCGAGCACGCTGTCCGCTCCACCGGGACCACAATCAAAGCTGCGGTGACAGATACAGAAGCCGCGCATCCAGAGCTACCGTAGAAACGCACTGCCTACTGTTGAAAAGTAATGTCCGACTGTGTCGGGCACCGGCTGGTCTCGGTTGTGCTGCCGGCTGCTAATCCGCTCGCACGCAGTATCCAGCATTCGCCGAGCGTCGACGAATAGCAGATCTCGATCGATACGCGTCCGCGATCCTTATTCATCTCCACCCAGAGCGGATTGAATCTGTCGGTTAGCGCGTTGCCTTCAACATCGTGTGGAGTGAATACCGTCATCGATTCGTTAGGCGCGAGTACATGTCCGCTCATATCGCTTTCTGAATACCGATGTTTCCCGGGTCCGAGCAATCTGTCGAGCACCTCATTCCAATTCTTCGCTGGCTGATCATCTACCTTTACAATCACATGGCGAATGATCGCCGGGCCAACGCCTTTATTGGAAAGAGTAAAGTGAATGTCGGGGCCATTGCTGCTGTCGAACTCAAGTATTGGCCAGACCGCCGCGCGCACTTGCTGGCGTTGCATGTAAGCGGTGTAACCGGCAACACACACAGCGAGTAATGCAATGAAAGTCGCGATAAACGTTTCGTACCGGCTGGCGGTGCGTATTTCCTCCTTCTCCGGCACGGCGCCGAGCATATGATCAGCACAATAAGTGTCAATCAAAGGTCACGTCGCTGCCGCTGGTGAACGCCACCAGCGCCAGAGTGCCCGCAAAATCAGAATGATGGTTGCCAGCAAAATCAGCGCCCCAATCCCAAGAAGAATCAGGATCCGATTCTGGTTCATCAGCACATACACACCGCGCTTAGCGTAGAAGCCATTGAATCCGCTAACGATTTCGGGTAAGGCAAGCAGGTCTTGCTTGGTCAATTGTAGCGGGCGCTCGTTAGGACGATATCGCGTCCCCACAACCGTTTTCCCGGACGCGTCTAGCTCGATATGCCCACCAAGTACACAAGTGACTGGACGTTGCTCGATGAATTCAGCGACACGCCGCGCGCTCGCCAAGTCCGCCTTGGTGTCCTCAATCAGAAGTCGACCCGGTAAGAGGAAATCACCGGAAAAGAATAATCCGGTTTGCCGATCATAATAGGAGACATGTGACGGATAATGTCCCGGCGTGGGTATCACGTCGATCACACGCTCACCAAGATCAATCTGACCGATACTGTTTGGCCAGTCAGCGATTTCTAAACGGCTCTTCACACTATCGAGATCCGTGGGGACTACCTCCACATCGGGCAAGACGCGAAACTGATTATCGCCAGACCGATGATCGAGGTGGCCATGTGTATGCACGACCATTAGCGGCAGCCCCGATCCGCCATTCGCCAACAAGGGAATTACTGTCTGAGCCAGCGGCATCCTCTTTGCGTCAGCTACGGCGCCAGTGTCGATCAACAGCGCTTTACTTTTTCCAATTAACAAATAGATGAACGGCGCTTCGTACGTCGCACAGAGGTTCTCACGCAGGATGAAAGTGTCTGCGTTATACCGATGAACCTGGATCGGCGGCTGCGGATTCTTGTTGCAGTCTTTCGAACCCTGGTTCCAATGCACGTCCATCGTTCCCGGAACAATCTGCGAATGAGCAGATGACACAATCAAACCCGCGGTTAAGAGCGTACATAGGCAATGGCATCTGCAGTCCAGCATTCGTGGATGGGTCATAGTGCGATTTGCATCGTCGTGCATCCGGTATTTTGCGGGCCTGGTCTCAACTTTCAGCAATCAACGATATAGTGCATTGCTACCACCCGTGCAGGTCCTTAAAATTGTCTGCTTGTTCGGGCTTTACTGTTTCATTTGAGACCCATGGAAACACCGTTGACGCCTCTCGAATTTGCTCGCCGCGCGCGCAAACTCTATCCCGAGCGTGTCGCCGTCATCGATAGTGACTCACGTTGGACCTACGCGCAGTTCCTCGATCGATGTGATCGTTGGTCGGCCGTGTTGCAGAAACTTGGGATCAAACTGGCCGACCGTGTCGCATATCTCTCACCTAATACTCACGCCCAGCTCGAATCCTTCTATGCGGTTCCGCAAATCGGCGCTGTTTTGGTGCCGCTCAATTATCGACTCACGGCCGACGACTTCGTTTACCTGATCAATCATAGTGGTTCCCGGACGGTGTGCGCAGACCGCGATTATCTCGGAATGATCGACAGTATTCGCAAAGAGCTTTCGAACGTTGAAAACTTCGTCGCTCTTACAGGAGAAGCCGACGGCTGGCTCAATTATGAGGCGTTGATCGATGCCACCTCGGCTGAATTTTCACGCCCTGAAATTCACGAGACCGATCTGCTCACGATCAATTACACCAGCGGCACCACTTCGCGTCCTAAAGGCGTGATGATTACCCATCGCAATGCGTGGATGAATTCCATCGGCACGCTTCTCTATGCTCGGATGACTTGTGCTGATCGGTATCTATGGACGTTGCCGATGTTTCACGCCAACGGCTGGACTTTCGTCTGGACGGTAACGGCAGCCGGAGCGACGCACATTTGCCTTCGGAAATGCGAGCCGCGCGCCGTTTTCGAATTGATGAAGGCCGAGCAAGTCAACACGTTGTGCGCAGCGCCTACAGTTTTGATTTCGTTGGCCAACGCGCCGGAAAATCTACGTCGCATCGCGCCGAAAGGTATTCACGTTGTCACGGCCGGTGCGCCGCCTGCGGCCAATACGATCCAGCGGCTTGAAGAAGATTTGGGCTGGACCATCACGCACGTTTACGGTCTGACCGAAACTGCGCCCTTCATCACCGTCTGTGAGGCGCGCGCGGAACACGCATCACTTCCCATCAACGAACGGGCGGCGATCAAGGCGCGGCAGGGTGTCGAGTTGATTACATCGGGCGAGTTGCGCGTTGTGGACACGGCGGGCAACGACGTGCCGCGCGACGGCATTACTCAGGGTGAAATCATCGCACGCGGCAACGTGGTCATGGCCGGTTATTATGAGGATCCCGAAGCGACCAAGAAGGCGTTGCGCGGCGGATGGTTTCATACCGGCGACGCCGCGGTCGTGCATCCCGATGGTTACGTGGAAATTCGTGACCGCTTGAAAGATGTCATCATCAGCGGCGGTGAAAACATCTCTTCGGTCGAAGTCGAAGGCGTGCTTTTGAGACATCCGGCCGTGCAGGAAGTAGCGATCGTCGGATTCCCGCATGAAAAATGGGGCGAAGCGCCGCATGCCTTTGTCGTTCTCCACGGAGGCGCGCAGGCCGACGAACGCGAGCTGCTCGACTTTGCGCGCGCGAATCTCGCGCATTTCAAGGCGCCGCATAGCGTAAGATTCGTCAATGAGCTGCCTAAAACTGCAACCGGCAAAATCCAGAAGTATGTTTTAAGGAAGCAACAGCCTGCGATCGCGCCGCAGTGAGAGATTTCAACGTTGGCTCTTGGACGCCTGCTCAGTTTACCCGCCGTGGCGGGCGATCTCATCGGAGTTCGACGTTAGGTGTTTTCCGATACGCCTGATTTCCCGACTTTCTGCATTGAATCGTTGAAAACCAGGCTTGAGCCCGACTGCCGACCCGCTATCCTCGCACGACATGCATCGCGACCATCAGGTTTGGTACTCACATCGTCTCAATCGCTACATGGGTGTCGCTATTTACGGAAATTACGGCTGGCCTATCCTTGCCTTTCCGACGAGCGGCGGCGACGAGTGGGAGCAGGAAGGTCAGAACATGATTCGCACTCTCAGCCCATATCTCGAGCAGGGGCGAATCCGGATTTTTTGTATCAACAGCGTAAACAACGATTCATTCCAAAACAAAGGCGCGCACCCCTTCCATCGAAGCTGGATGCAGGCGCAGTACGATGCCTATGTGGCGAACGAAGTCTTCCCGTTCATCGATTCGCAGTGCCAGACGCCGGGTATCGGGATCACCACGCTAGGTGCTTCGCTCGGTGCATATCACGCAGCCAACACACTCTTCAAGCATCCCGACCACGTGAAGCGCTGCTACGCACTTTCAGGCCTATACGACATGCGGAACTCGATGGACGGCATGTACGACGACAACTTCTATTTCAATAATCCTGTCGACTACATGTCTAACCTGAGTGACCCATGGTTTTTCAATCAGTACGCGAGTTGCGATATTCATCTCGTGACCGGCTGTGGTCCGTGGGAGAACAGCGGACCGACGTATCGAATGTCAGAAATCCTCAGGAATCGCGGCATCGCTCATCATCTGGACGACTGGGGCCCGGAAGGCGGTCACGACTGGCCGTACTGGCATCATCAGATGTGGGAATACGTGGGCGGCCACTATTAAACACGCCGCCAGACTCGTTAGGCCATTTCGTCATGGTAAAGAAAATTGCCGGAGGCTGCGCCTGCGGATCCATCCGCTACCAACTCCTCGACAAGCCAATGTTTGTCCACTGCTGTCACTGCGACGATTGCCAGCGGCT
>JBLMXH010000001.1:0-23825 GCA_050257685.1 Nitrospirota bacterium | reverse complement strand
AAGCTGCCGGTATTCGCGACGTGCTCGCGAAATCGCTGGGATCAAGCAATCACGCTAACGTGGTGAAGGCAACGATCGCGGCACTGCGATCGCTTCGCCGCAAGGATCAGATTTTTAAAGTCCGCGGGATTCGGTCACGCGATGGAAGAGGTGAATCAAATGATGCGGCTTCATAATTTGCGGCCACGTCCCGGCTCGAGACACCGCGCCAAGCGCCTTGGTTGCGGGGAGAGCTCTGGCCACGGGAAAACCAGCGGGAAGGGTCACAAAGGCCAAAAAGCGCGTTCGGGTGGAAGCATACGGCTTGGCTTCGAAGGTGGGCAAATGCCGCTGATTCGACGATTGCCGAAGCGCGGATTCAATAACGCGGCGTTTCACAAGGATTACGCCGTTGTGAACGTGAGGGACCTCAATGCGTTTAAGGCCGGCACAGTTGTAGACGAGCAATTGTTGCGCGAATCGAATCTTATCCGCGGTCAATTTGCCGGGATCAAAATCCTCGGCGATGGCGAGCTGAAACATGACCTTAAAGTGCAAGTCGACAAAATTAGTTCGACGGCGCGCGAGAAAATTGAAAAGGCCGGTGGAACGGTGACGCTTAGTGAAGCGCGAAGGCTTGACAAAAGAGAAGGAGATGTTGGTTCGTCTCAAGCTGAGCCAGACGCCGCGGTCGCGACAGCGAAGCCGCGGGTTAAGAAAACGAAATCGCGCAAGAAGAAGAGCGAATGATTTCGGCATTCTTAAATTCCGTTAAGATACCGGAGCTGCGCCGGCGCATTTTATATACGCTGGCGGTGATCGTGATTGTGCGACTGGGCGCTGCGATCACGACGCCCGGTGTTAATCAGGGCGTTTTGCAAGAGTGGTTTCGCACTTCGCTCAGCCAGCGCACTGGAGGCGGTCTGGCCGCGCTGTTCAATTTGTTTAGCGGCGGCGCCTTGGAAAACTGCGCGGTCTTTTCACTCGGGATCATGCCCTACATCAGCGCGTCGATCATGATGCAGCTGCTGACTGCTGTGATTCCGCAACTGGGCAGGCTGGCGCGCGAAGACGGCGGCCGCCAAAAGATCATGCAGTTGACGCGCTACACAACACTGGTGCTGTGCATTTTTCAGGGCTACTTGCTGGCGCTCTCCTTTCAGCACCCGGAGTCGTATCATACCATGCTGCCCGGAATTACCGACACAATCAGGCAACTCGGGGTTCCGCTGGTGGATGATCTTGGCTGGAAATTCCGAATCGTCACGGTGGTCTCCCTAACGAGCGGCACATTGCTTTTGATGTGGCTGGGCGATCAAATCACCGAGCGTGGTATCGGCAACGGCATCTCTCTCATCATCACTATCGGGATTGTTGCGCGCCTGCCAGCTGCACTGGTGCAGGCGTGGAAGACTTTTGTTCCAACAGGGCAGGGAGCAAGCCAGGTAAACCCAATGGTGCTTGTGTTACTCGTACTGGTCCTGATCTTTGTCATCGCTGCCGTGATCGCCATTACGCAGGGCGTCCGTAAAATCACTGTGCAGTACGCAAAGCGCGTAGTCGGACGGAAAATGTACGGCGGCCAAACGCAGTACATGCCGTTGAAGGTTAATTATGCCGGCGTGATGCCGATCATTTTCGCGTGGGCCCTGCTTTTATTCCCTGCGACGATTGTCAGCTACGGTTTCAAGAACAGTCCGACCGCGAATCGCATTGCTGCGGCGCTTTCGACCGGGTGGCCGCATTACGTCGCTCTTGCCGCGATGATTTTCTTCTTCAGTTACTTCTGGGTCGCCACACAGTTCCAACCGACCCAAATCGCAGACGATCTAAAAAAATACGGCGGTTACATCCCTGGAGTGCGACCGGGAAAACCGACTGCGGACTTTCTCGATTACACCATGACGCGGCTGACTTTTGCCGGCGCAATCTTCTTAACGCTAATCGCAGTATTCCCGAGTCTGCTCAGCCAATCGCTAAATGTGCCGGTGATCACGGCTCAGTTCTTCGGTGGTACAAGCCTTCTGATCATCGTAGGCGTGATGCTCGATACGATGCGGCAAGTGGAGACACATCTGATTCAGCGGCATTACGATGGATTTTTGCGCAAGGGCAAAATCCGTGGACGCTCCTTTGATCGCGCGGCCTACGCGCGGGGTGAAGCGGTGGGCAGTGGCACTTTGATCTGGTTTGGTGTGGGTATTGCGGTGCTCGTGATTGCCGGGGTCGCAATCTTTCTTTATGGGCGATAGGTGAAAAGGCGGCTTGTTCTTCTCGGCCCGCCCGGTTCCGGCAAAGGAACTCAGGCGGAAATGATTACGCGGCACTTCGGGATTCCAGTGACTTCACCGGGCGCGATTCTGCGGCGTGAACGTGATCTGGGGACGCCGCTGGGGCAGGAAACTGCGGAAGTGCTGAGGAGCGGCGGACTGGTCTCGGACAAGATTATCATCGAATTGATTGAGGACTGGTTGCGCCTGCATGGCAGCCACGGATTCGTTTTTGACGGCTTTCCTCGAACATTGCCGCAGGCTGAAAGTTTGATGTCGATGTTAACGAAACTGCGCACAGCGCTCGATCTGGTGATCTGGCTGGAAGTATCGGAGGAGACGGTGCGCGATCGCATTACCGGGCGGCTTCAATGCGCTGAGTGTGGTTTTACGACGAGTTCATCGAGTGCACAGTTTGCCAATCGTCCGGTCTGTCCGTATTGCGACGGCCGATTGGAGCGGCGCAACGATGATGATCTGGGAGTTTTGCAGACACGTTTGCAAGAGTTCCGCACGAAGACCGAACCGCTCGGCGTGTTTTATAAAAAGGTCTCCATTTTGCACCGTATCGACGGGAACCGCGATCGAGATGCGGTCTTTGCCGACATCTCAAAATTAATTGAGGACAAGGCGGCGAAATGATTCCAATCAAGAACGCCCGGGAAATTGAGAAAATGCGGCAGGCATGCCGCACCGCCAGCGACATCCTCGACAGAGTCAGCGATCTGATTCGCCCTGGAATCACAACGAAAGAAGTGGATCAGGCAGCTGCGGATTTCATGAGTGATGCGGGTGTAAAGAGCGCGTTTCTGGGTTATCGGCTGGGGCATCGTGTATTTCCCGGCAACATCTGCATCTCCCTCAACGACGAAGTGGTCCATGGTATCGGCAGTCAGCGGCGCATTCAGTATGGCGACGTAGTGAAGCTCGACATCGGGATCATTCAGGATGGTTGGGTCGGTGATAACGCCACCACTGTTCCGGTTGGAATCATCGAAGAGCGTACGGATCAGTTGCTGCGTGCCACGGAAAACGCGCTCGCGCGCGCAATCAGCGTCGCCCATGAAGGCCATCGCGTGGGGGATATCTGCGCCGAAATCGAGGAAGAAGCCGGTCGAAATAATTTTTCAGTTGTGCGGGAATTTGTTGGACACGGTGTTGGGCGCAAAATGCATGAGGAGCCTCAAATCCCCAATTATGGCAAGCGCGGTAGCGGACCAAAATTGAAGGCGGGGATGACGCTGGCGATTGAGCCAATGATTAACATTGGCACCTCGGATGTCCGATTGCTCGACGACGGCTGGACGGTGTGCACGGCGGATGGCCTGCCGTCGGCGCACTTCGAGCACACCGTTCTGATTACGAAGGATGACCCCGAAATTCTGACATGGCGCGCAAAGACGCAATTGAGGTAGAGGGCACTGTCGTCGAGTTGCTGCCTAACACCATGTTCCGGGTCGAGATTCCGGGTGGCCGTCGCGTGCTGGCGCATATCTCGGGCAAAATGCGTTTGCATTTCATTCGCATCTTGCCAGGAGACAAAGTTATGCTAGAGATTTCACCTTACGATTTGTCGAAAGGGCGAATTATTTATCGCCAAAGATGACAACCCGGCGGGCGGCCGCGGTGTTCGATTTCGCGAATTATGAAAGTACGACCATCAGTAAAAAGACTTTGTGCGAGTTGCAGGATTGTGAAGCGCAAGAACGTTGTGCGCGTCATCTGCAAAAACCCTCGGCACAAGCAACGCCAGGGATGATCACTGGATGATGGAGTACTGGAGTATTGATTTATGCCAAGGTTACTAGGAGTTGAAATTCCCGCAGACAAACGCGTCGAGGTGTCTCTGACCTATATCTACGGAATCGGTTTTAGCACTTCCAAGCGGATTCTGGAGCAGACGAACATCGACCCAAACATCCGGGCCAAAGATCTCAGCCCGCAGCAGCTTAACGAAATCATTCACGCAATCACCAACAATAAGCTCAAAATTGAGGGCGATCTGCGACGCGACGTTCAAGGCAATCTGAAACGTCTGCAGGCCATCAATTGTTATCGCGGCATCCGTCACCGCAAGGGTTTACCCGTGCGAGGTCAACGCACTTCAACAAATGCGCGGACACGCAAAGGACCTCGCAAGACCGTGGGCGTAATTCGCAATCCGGACGCGAAAGCCGGCAAAGTTTAACGATCGACTCACATGGCTGACGAAACAAATCCCGCAAATCCGGACGAAACGAAAACGCAAAGCGAACCCGGTGAAAAGCAACCGGCCGTCAAAGAGGAGACGCCAAAAGGCGAAGCAGCCAAAGAAGCAACTCCTAAAACTGACGCAGCGACCAAGCGCCCGGCAGCAAAGAAAACAACAAAACCAAAGAAGGAACAGCCAGCGCCCGCAGCGGGGGCGCCCGAAAGTCTTTCCCTCTCAACCGACGAGATTGACAAGCCGAAGATCGTCAAAGCCAAAGGCAGCAAGAACGTTCATTCAGGCGTAGCCCACGTGCTCGCTACGTTCAATAACACGATCGTCACGATTACCGACATGAAAGGCAACGTGATCGGATGGTCCAGCGCCGGAAAAGTTGGATTCAAAGGTTCGCGAAAGAGCACCGCTTATGCCGCCCAAATGGTGGCACAGGATGCGTCGCGCCAGGCAATGGGCCATGGACTTAAAGAAGTGGAAGTGTTGGTCAAAGGTCCGGGAGCAGGACGCGAATCCGCCGTGCGTGCTTTGCAGGCGATCGGACTTGATCTCACGGTGATTCGCGACGTTACGCCAGTGCCGCACAATGGTTGTCGTCCACCAAAACAGCGCCGCGTTTAAATTTGAAAAGTTGAATAGTTAAAAAGTTACAATGTTAAATCGGCAAGCAAACACGCTTATCCCTTTGCAACTATTCAACCGTTTAACCATTTAACATTCTTTTCATGGCCAGATACACAGGACCAAAAACGAAAGTAAGCCGGCGTTATGGCGTGCCGATTTTCGGTTCGTCGAAAGCATTGGAGCGGAAGAATTATCCGCCCGGCATTCATGGGCCGAGAGGCGCACGGCGCAAGCAATCCGATTACGCGATCGCGCTCGGTGAAAAACAAAAGCTGCGCTACCAGTACGGGCTGCTCGAACGACAGTTCCGGCGCATTTTCCAGCGCGCCTTGCGCAAGCGTGGTGTGACCGGTGAAACGCTTCTCCAGTTGTTGGAAACGCGACTCGATAATGTTGTTTACCGGCTTGGGTTTGCCAATACGCGGAGTGCAGCCCGGCAACTCGTGTCGCACGGTCATGTGCTCGTGAACGGTCGTCGCGTCAATGTGGCTTCGTATAACGTGAAAGCGGGCGACGAAATTACCATTAAAGACAAGCCTAAATCGCGGCAACTTGTACTGCGCAACCTTGATCTTACACAGATTGTTCCCGTCCCGGACTGGATCACAGTCGATCGCGACGGGCTCAGCGGAAAAGTCGCGCGGATCCCGTCTCGGGAAGAAATGCAGCCGATCGTAAACGAACAGCTCGTGGTCGAGCTGTATTCGCGCTAAAGCTGTCGCGGCGCTCTATGAGCGCCGAGCAGAATTTCGCTCACGCATCGGCGGTCACAGACCGCGGCTACAGTTCGCCTCGAGATACTCGAGCGCTTTATCGTAGCTTTTACGATCGAGATAATGCTTCAACCGTGGATCGGTTGACGGGGGAAGTGACTCTCGCAGCCGATCGATTTTCTCTGACACGGCGCGCAATCGATCGATGTGTTTTGCATGGTCGCGACGGCTTTCCTGGTCCCGAATGACCGCGAGTCGTTCTCGCAGCGCGTCTGCCAGATCGGCCAAAGCACTTTCCATCTTGTGCGACTACGTTTAGAGGTTTAACGCCGAGCCTCCGCCAACAACTGGCGCTTCGCTTCGAGCCAATCGGACTCAGCGTCGCCAGGCAGAGCAAATCTGCGGCGGCGTTCGGAAATGAAATAGGCCCGGAGACGAACGGCGTCGTCTGAAGGTTCTCCAGACATGGACGTCACGTCCGCCTGTGGAGAAGCTGAAATTGCTGCAGGTCGCTTAGTCGCATCTCTCGTCCTGGCTGGCTTGCGCGGCTTTTTCGTCGTAGTTGCACGTCGTGGCGCCTGGCGTTTGCCGGTTTTTTTTGTTGTAGCCGACGCACCTGACTCTGACAACGTCTGATTTACATCTTCGGCAGTTTTCGTTTTCTTTGGCACAGCTCTTCAGTGGTTAAATGACTTCAATTCGTTTATCGTTCATCGACTCGTTCGCAAGTGCTTTCTCGTCCTCATTATGAGATCGGGTAAATTGCGGGAAACATGGCCGGCATAAAACAGTTCGTTTTCCGCTGGGCTGCGACCACGATCGCAGTGATGGTCGCATCGTCTGTCATTCGTGGAATCCGTTACGATACAGTCGCGGCGCTGATCGGGGCATCGCTCTTGCTCGGGATTCTGAACGCATTTGTGCGACCGTTTCTGTTGATTCTTAGCGCCCCGGTTATTCTCATCACGTTGGGCTTGTTCATTCTCGTTTTAAACGGACTGCTGCTGCTTCTGGTACCGAGTGTCGTCGCCGGATTTCATGTAGGCGGCTTTTGGAGCGCATTCTGGGGCGCGATTGTGATTAGCTTCGTCAGCTGGATGTTAAGCGCATTTTTTCGCGGGACCGACGGGCGCGTGCATGTGTTGACCCATCACACGGAGACACGCCGCGTCCGCGGTCGAGTCCTCGAGGACGAGCAGCGTCATTGAGACTCGATTGATGACTAATCGAGATATTTGCTGAGCCGCGAACGGAGTTCTGTTCGTGCACGGAAAAGAACGCTTTTTACCGCCGGCACCGACAGATCGAGTACCTCCGCGATTTGTTCGTAGCTGAGCTGTTCATATCTTCGCAGCACAAGGGCCATCCGTTGAGTTTCCGGGAGCCGCTGAATGGCTTCCTCGATAGCCTCCTGTAGTTCTGATTCCAAAAAAGATTCGTCCGGCGCAAGGTTCTTCTCATCCTTCAAGGGCGGATCTTCGACACCTGGCTCTGATTGCAGGGGAACATTAGGGCGACGCTTAGTGCGGCGCATCTCGTTGAAGACCAGGTTGCGGGTAATTTTCAACAGCCAGGTTGTAAATTTCGCGCGCGGTACGTATCGGCGCGCACTTTTCCAAACGCGGATAAATACCTGCTGGGCTATGTCTTCCACGTCAGAACTGCTACCGAGCATGCGTGCCACAGTGCCCGCCACCAGCGTCTGATGCTTGCCGATGAGCTGCTCAAATGCCTGAGTATCGCCGCGGCCGACCAACTGCATCAGCCGCACATCATCGGCATCTTCTTCCGATCTGCCCTGATTTCCTAGATCGCTTTGAGACATCGTGACTTAGACGTTGGCACACTGCGAAACTTGCCAGAAAAATGAAGCTCCGTCGTCCAGCATCCTCGTAGGCATCGTTTTTGTTGCAACCCGCGCGCGGCCTGTGCATGCTTTACGAGCGATTAACGAGAGTGTGTCGATGAATTACCAGCTCATTCCGAAGGAACTCAGAGCAATTGCCGAGAAGATTGAGGCTCAGCAGCGGATTTCAGAGGCGGACGCTCTGGCCCTTTACAATACCAATGATCTTAACGCTCTCGGAATCATCGCCAACGTAGTACGCGAGCGAAAGAACGGTAATTATGCGACTTACATTCACAACCGGTACATCAACTACTCGAACATCTGCATTTTATCCTGCCAGTTCTGCGCGTTTGCTGCCAAGAAGCGCGACGCGCACGCATTCGAATATGCAATTGACGAAATCGTTCAAGCCGTGGCTGATGCACTTCCGCTTGGGGTCACTGAGGTTCACATGGTCGGCGGATTGCATCCCAGTTTGAAAAAAGAGTGGTATCTCGATCTCCTTCGAAGACTGCGGACGCTCGATCCGCACCTGCATATAAAAGCCTTCACCGCCATCGAAGCCCGCCATTTGGCTCAACGAGTTTTTAAGATGCCGATTAGCGATACGCTGGAAATTCTTCGCGAAGCGGGACTGGGTTCAATCACCGGCGGTGGCGCCGAGATTTTCGACCCGATCGTGCGCGACAAAATCTGCCGCGGCAAGGAAACCGCCGCGGAGTGGCTCGACGTGCATCGCACCTGGCATACCATGGGCGGCCGCAGCACATGCACGATGCTGTACGGACACATCGAAACGCTTGCACATCGCGCTGATCATTTGCGCCAACTGCGCCAACTCCAGGATGAGACTGGCGGTTTTACGGGGTTTGTTCCTTTTGCCTTCGAGCCGACGCAGTCAAACGGAATCCTGGGCCATATCAACCGCGCCTCCGCATTTGAACAACTGCGCAACTTGGCGGTGAGCCGGATTTACCTCGACAACATCGACCACCTCACGGCGTATTGGGTCAGCCTCGGATTGCCTCTGGCACAGGTCTCTCTGAGCTACGGCGTGGACGATCTGCATGGAACAATCCTGGAGGAAAAAATTTTCCACATGGCTGGCGCGACCACGCCGCAACAGCAAACTATCTCCGCCCTCGAATACGCCATTCGCGAAGCTGGGCGCGAGCCTGTCCAGCGCGACAGTCATTACCGCCATATCTTGCACAGGCCGAATGGAACGCGCTCACCGGCAGCGTCTGCCGAGCTTGCGTGTGCGTAATAGTCGGTGTTATTCCGAACGAAGTCGAGGCTGCAACGCAGCCGCGAAAGCTTTTGGGGCGAAGTTTCAATGCCAAAGTTACTGCTAGTTTCGCGGGATCTTCGAGTTCGCTGCGCTTCGCCCGAAGATGACTGGGCTTTTGATCACGTCGCAAATTGAAATCTGTCCGCGTCGGTTGCGTTAAGTATTTGAACGCTCGTCCGCTGATTCGCGGCTGGCCGGACCGTGTTGAGTTCGACCATCCATCCGCCTTGTGTCAGCGACTCGCGAAAGGCCAGCTCGATGTCGCGCTTGTTTCCAGTTTCGAGTTTCTGCGCAACCCGATCTATCGAATCGTTGGTGACGTTTCGATTTCATCTGATGGCCCGGTTTACAGCGTAGTGGTCGCGCACCGTGGCGAGTTCTCGAACATCGAGGAGGTTGAGCTTGATCCGGCATCTGAAACTTCGGTCAACCTTCTGCGATGTCTTCTGGCAGAGCTCGGGTTGAAGCCCCGTTTAATCAGGAACACAGACTTGCAGTCTGTGCGCCCGGCAGGTTTGCAACGCGCTGATTCTGCGCGAATCGAAAGCCTTGAATCGCAAGCAGCGGAGAACATCTCCGCAGGTCCCACAGGCAAAATGCCTGTGTTCCAACTATCAAGGCGTGCCCGGCTGCTCATCGGCGACCAAGCCATTCGCTTCCGACAAACGCACGCCGGTGAATTCCATTTCCGGGATCTTGGTGAGCAATGGAAGAAGCTTACCGGTCTGCCATTCGTTTACGCGCTCTGGCTGATTCGGCCCGAGGTTCCCGACGCAAACGCCATCGCGCAATGCCTTCGCGACTTGCGAGACGAAAATGTTGCCGATATCCCAGGCGTTGTGTCAGAGGCTGTGGCAGGCGTCGCTGATAACAACCAAGTGATTGTGCCAAAATTTCTGGACCGCTATTACCACGAATACCTCCGGTTCGGCTTTGGAACCCGAGAAAAACAAGGATTGCAGGCCTTCGCAGATCTTTGCGCGAAACACGGGGTGCTTCCAAAGCGGGGCTACGAATTTACCCTGGTATAAGGAGTTGCATCGCAATCGAGGGCCTCGTTCTGCGATGCTTGTAGAATATTAATGTTTCTGGTCGACTAAACCGAGGTCCAGATCGTACAGCTGCCACCCTGAGCCCGTAAAATGGAACCTCAACTTGATTCCATCGCGATCCACGACAAAACTGCGCGGCCCCGTAAAGAACGCGTATTTCACATTCGATAAATTCACCTCTTTGCCAAATTCGAAATGGAATTCTCGCGGCGCTTTCAGATTCTTGAGCGCTTCGGGATTTGAGAGCAGCGCTGCGATTCCCTCAGGTGTGATGTAAGCATCAATGATGGCGTCGATGAGCGTTGGCCCCAGATTACTCCAGCGCTTGTGACTCGCTGCATGGTTCGCGAAACGCGCCACCAGTTGCTTTTTCAGGGAAGCTCGGACAGCAGAAAAATCAACACGCGAACTTATTGCCACGGCATCACGCGATTGTACGGCAGTTGTGAATCGCCAAAACGAGAAGTAAGGCGATGCGCCGTAAACCAGGAGAAGGAGAATGCAGATGATCACGAGCCAGCGAATGAGTTTCATTTAGAGAGCGATTAGTTGTGAGTTTCGACCTGTTGTTGGACGTGGTGCACCATTGCTACCGCACCAATCAGAACAATGGCGGCAATCACTTGGTGCGGGTGAAGACTGGCGTGGAAGAAACCCCAAGTAATGCAGACGGCGGCGAGCGTTTGCATCATTTCGAAGTAACCTGCTGTTGATGCGCGGGTGAGATGCAGCCCTTGAAAATAAATTAAAAGCGGAATCCCGCCTGAGATCGACGCGAGAAAAAATAACAATACGATCGCTTTTATCGGATGCGCTTGCGCGGCCTCTGGCCAGAGCGCTGCAGCATTCAGCCTTCCGTAGGCGAGAAGAATCAGCGTCATGCAAGCGAGTCCGATCACAATACGCATGCTGGAGGCGAGTCGTAGTGACATTCCAACCATCACACCGCGGCCGGCGACAGTGGAAAGTCCCCAGAACAACGCACAGATCAGCGCGTAACCGGTGCCGGCGTTGAGGCCCGCGCTCTGAAACGAAACTCCGATCTGACTCGGATATGTAACAGACACGAAAATACCGGCGATGATTGCGATCCCGGCGTAAAGGAAAAAACGACGAGCAAGACGATCACCGAAAAGAACGAACGCCCCGATGGTTGAGATCACTGGCTGAATGTTCAAAACCACGTTTACCACCGTCGGATTGCCATACTTCAACGCTAACGTGAAAAAGACCGTGCCTACCGCCGACCCGGCAAACCCCGAAAAAACCAAAAAACCCCACGTGCGCGCGCGCACTCTCGGGATTTCGTTCAACTGCGAGATCAAAATCGGCAGGAACATGGTCAGGATGAAAACGTGTTCCCAAAAAACGATGACTTTCGCGTCGAACAATTCATTTAGCGGGATACGCCACGCGCTTTCTGTGCCCCAAAGCGCAGCGCCGAGGCCAACCAACCATGGCCCGTAACTTGCGCGGCGTGTTTTGCGAGTTTGCACCGGAACGGGTGTAACGTTCGCGAATGCCTGCGTCAACGCGATGAATGACCAAGGAAGGCGACGCAAGGACGCGCACGCAGTGAGGAGCACTTCGTGTGAGATGACTCCACGCACGGACTGTAGCAACGGTAGGGCGGGCAGTCCTCTGCACGTTGGGACCTTAATTTCGGATGGTGCGCACAGCCGCATCGCTTTTGCTTAGCGACACGTTTGCAAAAACGATAAACAAGCATTGACGCCACAATTTATGGTGTGGTAATTAGCGTCAGATACTATGCGTTGCCCCAAATGCGGGTCGCGTGACGACAAAGTCATCGATTCCCGTCAATCGCGCGACGGTTCCAGCATCCGTCGTCGCCGGCAGTGTCTAAAGTGCAAATACCGCTACACGACCTACGAAGAGATCGAACGTTCGGACCTGCGCGTCATTAAAAGCAATAGAACACATGAACCATTCGATCGTCGCAAACTTGCCGCCAGCATCGCCAAGGCTTTTGAAAAGCGTTCCACCAGTCTGCTTACGTTAGAGGATATGGTCGATGAAATCGTGCACGAACTCGAGACGGGTGGACGCGAAGTTCCTTCTTCTGCGATCGGCGCCAGAGTGCTTGAAAAGCTGCGTGAGATCGATGAAGTCGCTTACTTGCGTTACGCGTCGGTTTACCAGCGCTTTCAGGACGTCGACGAATTTGTGGATGCCATCCACACTTTGGGGCGCCGAGTGAAACCAAATGCACTGCAGCGGGAATTGTTCCCTCCTGAGACAATGAAAGAAAACCCGAGCGCCGCGCGTCGTTCGCGCGAGCGCGCAATCAAAAGTCATGGTCGCGTTTAAAGAAGAATTTCCATATCTCCGGACCACATCAGGACAACTCTTTGAGTTCAACCGTGACTGGCTTTACGCGGCGATCACCCGGGCCGCTAGTCAAGCTGGTTATCCCGGCTGGTGGCTCACAGAACACGTCACCGAAAGCATTGCTTTTTATTTGCATCTGCGAAACGACGAAAACGTCGTGGCTTTCAGCCAGTTGTCACAAACAGTGCGCGACGTCTTGGAAGCGATTGGCTACAAGGAGATTTGCCGACATTTCACGCCCGCACCGCCACCTGTTTCTATTTCGTTGGTGGATATCGCTTATTGTGCCGGTGCTGGATATGAGCTTGCGTTTTTCGGTCTATTGGAAAAACGAATCAACGCTTTGATCGAAGCCGGCGCTGACAACCTTCGGCTTTCCTCGTTGCAAGTCTGTGTAAAGCATCTTCGCGGCACAAAAACATGGACCCGCGCGTGCGACGCATTACGCGAAGAAATTGTTTGCTTCGTTCGCGAGAAACTTGCATTCGCCACAGATCGGGCGCGGCTTGATTGTTCGTTGCGCTAATGAAACGCTATGGTCCATGACGATTTTCGAAAAAATCATCGCCCGCCAAATCCCGGCAAAAGTTATTTGGGAAGATGAGGACGCGATTGCGTTTCACGACGTCGATCCGCAGGCGCCCGTGCATGTGCTGATTGTGCCGAAAAAAGCTGTTCCACGTCTCGCGGATGCCGCCGACGAGGACGCAGCACTGCTCGGAAAACTCCTTCTGGTTGCGCGGGACGTGGCAAAAGAGTTGGAGCTATCCAATGGCTATCGAGTGGTGATCAACTGCGGACCTGATGCAGGTGAGAGCGTGCCACATCTGCATGTGCATTTACTCGGCAAACGCGCCCTGGCGTGGCCCCCAGGATAGTGACTTCGCCCCATTAAAGCGTCGAAGCTTTGAAGCGTTGAAACGGCATCGGAGAAACTGCCGTTACTCGCTCACAAGTGCCCAGTCGATTCCGACAATGCGCTTTTCCGCGAAGCGCTTCAGCGATTTTGGAAAAATCAGATAACGCGCTTCCTTGGTCTCCTTAAAACCGACTATTCCGAAATCCGTTCCGCTTTCACTCTTCAAGATTGTCATCACCCGATGGTTCTTAATTTGCGACTGAAGGTGGCGGTCAGCGGAGGGTTTCTGCCACAACGTGTAGACCTGCGGCTTACCGGACTTTTCGATCACCCGGGAGAAGCGCGCTGTTTTGGTCTTGAGAAGTTTCATGATAGCGCAGGCGTCCCACCGCTTGCGATTCCAGGAACGCGCAAGCCGGAGGCTCGCGCTACTCTAGAAAAAGCCCGCCAGAGAACTACGGCAAGGAGGATCGTGCTACCGTTGCTGCATTCCTGCCCTGGCGGGATTTGCAAGTCCTCAATCCATAGCCCCTGACGGAGCAGAAATTTCCTCGCAAGAGAGGGGATGCGCAACTCGAAAACGCGTTCTCACCCGCTCCGACTGTGCGTTCCTCCCGGTAGGCGCACCGGTCCATTGACACTGCGTGGCGCTTCTGTTTGCATCGAGCGCGTGAAATGTCTCGCGTTTTTCTTGCTCATTTCTGTGTCTGTTGCGGCGACATCCTGCACAACGCTCGTGAATCGGCGTGATCTTTATAGCCCCGAGCCTGCGCCTGATTCGTTGGAAGCGGCGCGGCAATGGTACGGAGCCACGACCACAAGCACAACGACTATAGGAAGACAGAGAACAGCGAGCGAGCCGGCACCGCTGCCGGATTTCCGTTACTAGCTACAGAGCATCGCGAGGCGGCGTCGGGACAGCGTAGCGGGTTGTCCCTACTTTAGCCGAAAGGAAGATTCGCTTTTACTCGCGCCACGTCTGTGTCGTGGACTCGCGCTGTTTTGGCCAGTCGTCGTTTGCGCTTTGCGCTTTTCGTCGACAATAGATGGCGTCGCGAAGGACGCGCTCTCAAGACCTTTCCACCGGCGGTGATCTTGAAGCGTTTCGCCACTGATTTGCGCGTTTTGCTGCGTGCAATGGGCTTCGGCATACGGCGGGAAAGTTAATTCGAGCAGGCGCAATGACAAACGTTTTATTGTGAGGCGTCTGTGTCCGCTCCGAAAGCTTTCGGAGTTCACAAAAACGCCATAGAATTTGCCTCATGGAGTCGGCAGAACCAAAGAAGCCGCATGTGATCATTATTGGTGCAGGATTCGGCGGGCTTGAGGCAGCGAAGAAGCTTGCCTGTAAAGATGTGCAACTGACTATGATCGATCGGACAAATTACCACCTGTTTCAGCCTCTGTTATATCAGGTGGCAACAGCAGCGCTCTCGCCTGCCGACATTGCCGGGCCGATCCGCGGAATCCTGAGTAAATGCAAGAATGTCGAAGTCGTCCTCGCCGAAGTGGAATCCGTGGATGTCGAAACCAGAAAGGTAAAAACGAAAGACCGGGTATTCGTTTATGATTATCTGATCCTCGCCACAGGCGCACGACATTCCTACTTTGGGCATGACGAATGGGAGAAACTCGCGCCGGGATTAAAAAGTCTAGAAGACGCAGTCGAGTTACGCCGGCGCATCCTTTTAGCATTCGAATTTTCCGAAAAAACAACAGACGAGGCAGCGCGCCAGGCAGCGATGACGTTTGTCGTTATCGGCGGTGGACCGACCGGTGTTGAAATGGCGGGTGCGATCGCTGAAATCTCTCGGTACACACTGGCTAGGGACTTTCGCCACATCGATCCCTCCAAAGCACGGGTAATTCTTATCGAAGGTAACTCACGCTTGCTCGCCGCGTATCCGCCGGATTTGTCGGAGAGTGCGCGAAAGCAATTGATCGAGCTGGGTGTGGACGTGCGCACGGGGGCACGAGTCACGGACATTACAGAATCGGGCGTGCAATTGGGCGGCCAATTCATCCCCTGCCACGTGAAAATTTGGGCGGCCGGCAACACCGCGTCATTTGTCGGAAAAACACTTATCGCACCGGTTGACCGTGTTGGCCGAGTCATTGTGAATGACGACCTCACCATTCCCGGGCATCCGGAGGTGCAGGTTATTGGCGACCTGGCAAATTTTTCACATCAAACCGGAGAGCCTTTGCCAGGAGTTTCGCCTGTGGCGATGCAACAGGGGCGTCACGCAGCTCGCAATATTTTGCGAATGATCCACGGCGAAAGGCCGCGGCCGTTTCGCTATTTCGATAAAGGCAGTATGGCTACGATCGGTCGCAACAAGGCTGTTGCGGATTTAAAATTTTTTCACCTCAGCGGGCTGCTCGCGTGGCTGGCATGGTTATTCGTGCACATCATCTTTCTGGTTGGATTTCGCAATCGCGTGCTCGTGCTCGTTCAATGGGCATGGGCATATTTGACGTTCGATAAAGGTGCACGCTTGATCACGCGCAATTTTCAGTCGGAACACAGGCCGCCGGCGTGAAAGGAATCTGTCATGTCGAGCGAAGTCGAGACATCTCAGTATTTTCTTCCGGGTAGGGCATCAGCAATAGACAGAGATTCTTCGCTCCGCTCAGAATGACAGTTCCAACAATTTCAGTGCGCAACCTTCAGCGAAAAATCAGGGTCAATCTCACCGAGTTGCAGAAGTTTGCGGGCGATGCTTTGAACCGTTGTCTGCAATTGAGAAAAGGCAAACGAACTGACCTCCGCAAGCTGAATGCTATTGCCGTCTGGCTTATTTCTGATTGGCGCATTTCGCGGTTGCATCTCCGGTTCCTCGGTGAAAGTGGCCCTACGGACGTCATCACCTTTCACGACGGCGAAATTTTTATCAGTGTCGAGGCGGCACGACGGAACGCTCGCGAATTTGGTAATTCGCTGATGAGCGAGATCAAATTGGACATCTTGCATGGGCTTTTGCATCTGCACGGATTCGAAGACCGAAAGGCGGCTGATTTGAGGAGAATGAAAACGACACAGGAGAAAATCCTTCGCTCTATGGGTGTTCAGATTGGAACCGTTTCACAGGTTTGAACTGAAAGCCGCGTATGTTAGCATTTTTTCATGATCGCGAAGCCACTTACAGCAAAAGTGGTAGCGTCCTTAATTCCCGAAATCGTGCATCCAAAGAGTGCGGCGCCGTCCACTATCGGCGCGCCAACGATTGAAGAAGAAACGCGTGCGAAGGAGGCAGTTGATGTGCCTTGGCAAGTAGTGGTCCACAATGATCCGGTAAATTTGATGAGCTATGTAACGATGGTTTTCCAGCGTGTCTTCGGCTATCCGCGTGACAAAGCGGAGAAGCACATGCTGGAAGTACACCACAAAGGACGTTCGATTTTGTGGAGCGGCATGCGGGAACGCGCTGAGCTTTATGTGCAACAACTGCACGGTTATCTTCTACTCGCTACCATTGAGAAGATTTCCTAGTCATGGAGATTCGCCGCCGGAAGAATCAGATCGAAATCTCCGAGCTCGATCCGTTTCTTGCCGAACTGCTTCGGCAGATTCCAGCATGCGCCAGAACCGAAGGCGCGCCTGCCGCCGAGCAACGGATTTTCAGCCCTCCGATAAACGAAAAAGAGACCGAACTCTGCGCTGAGTGGAAAATTTATGTCGAACCTGAATTGCGCCGTCTCTTTGAGACTGCGACCCAGACGGTGGGAGCCGATCTGGAGCAACTAAATGGCAATGAAAAAAGTCTCGCCAACCGCACGCTGCGCATTCCGACCAAACATGCCGATGCCTGGTTAAGCGCCTTGAATCAGGCTCGTCTCGTCATCGCTGCGAAGAACAATTTCACCGAGCTGGAACTGAACGACCACCTTCGCTCGCCCATTGGATCCCGTCGGGACCTGAGCTTGTTCCAGGTAAACTTCTACGGGTTTCTGCAGGAATTTATCCTGCGGGAAATGGAGTGTTGAGGACAGGGGCCAGCAATCAGGATTGCTTTTTGGCCTTCACCATCGCCATAAGTCGATCCTTGATTGCGTCGGAAGACTTTGCGGGACGCAGGCTCAACGCAAATGCTTCGTGCAACGCGTAGCATTTGCTGATGAAGTCGTCAGCCTTTTTCCCGAATCTCTTCCGCGCTTTCTCGAAGTCGTCGAGTTCCTCCGGCTCCAGCGCACCGATCACGTAAAGCCGCGACTGATTTTGAAACTGCTCAAAGTTCATCTTTGAGGTCCTTTAGGCCGTCATATATTTTTTTTAACCCCAATTCAAGCCGCGTTTTTACCGTGCCCAACGGTGTATTCGTTTTAGCTGCGATTTCGCGCTGGCTCATGCCCCTGAAAAATGCGAGGTCGATTGCCTGTTGCTGGGCTGGCGGGAGGCTGCTGATCACCTTGCGAATCAGCAGGCGGGTATCGCTTAAAACGATCTCTTCCTCGGTGGCGTTGTGCACCCATGCGTCCGGTTGCTGTTCAGTTTCGTTTTGCAGGCGTTCCTCTGCGCGCGCGTAAGCTTGCTTCTTGCGCAGCCCATCAATTGCCCGTCGCCGTGCGAGTGTGACCATCCAGCCCAGCGGTTTGCCTTTCTCCTCGGAAAAATTTTTCGCCTGATTCCAGATCTCCATGAAAATCTCCTGCAAGAGATCGTCGGCTTCGGCCTCGTTGTGAATGACTCGCAGGATTAACGCCTTCAGGATCCCGTTGTATCGGTCGTAGAGCTGAGACAGGGCATCGGCGTCGCCGGCCTGGATGCCCTTCATCAATTCGAAATCAGTGGGGGCTCCGGGTTCGAGTGGAGGGGGGACGGTACGCGGTCCTGTCTCCGACAGTGCCATTCGCACGCGTTTCTTTGGTTTGCGTCTCGTGGAGGTAGTTAGTTTCGAATGTCCCATGTCTGATAAAAACTGCTGTCAGCAAAGCGACCGAGCGCTGCTACGGTAATCGGGTCTGTTAAGCTAAACGGACGCATTGATTTCGAAATCCCAAATCGATCAATTGCGCTGCGCGTTTCGTGCGTCAAGAGTTAATCCATGGGACAGGGCGAAACCAATACATCCGTCGATCCGCTTTGGTACAAGGACGCCATCATTTACGAGCTGCACGTTAAAACATTTTGCGACAGCGATGGCGACGGCATGGGGGATTTTCGGGGGCTCATCGACAAGCTGGATTATCTGCAGGAACTCGGCGTCACGGCGATCTGGTTGCTGCCGTTCTATCCCTCTCCCATGCGCGACGACGGCTACGACATCGCGGATTATTTTGATGTGAATCCAAATTTCGGCACGCTCGACGATTTCCGAGCATTTCTCGATGCTGCGCATCAACGCAACCTGCGAGTGATTACCGAACTGGTGATCAATCACACGTCCGATCAAAATCCGTGGTTTCAAAAATCGCGGCGCGCAGTTGCACGGTACGGTGCTGTAGCCGCGGACGCTGACCGCGGGCGCGCAGCAGTAAGCGGCATTACCGATGGTGGCTACAGCGACGATGATCACGTTTACAAGGATTTTTATGTCTGGAGCGAAACGCCGGAGAAATACAAGGACGCCCGAATCATTTTCAAAGATTTCGAAACATCCAACTGGGCGTGGGACCCGGTGGCGAAGGCCTACTACTGGCATCGGTTTTATTCACATCAGCCCGATTTGAATTTTGAGAATCCAGCGGTGCACGACGCCGTAAAGAAGGTCTGTGACTTCTGGCTATCGATGGGTGTTGATGGACTCCGGCTCGACGCCATCCCGTACCTCTACGAACGGGAAGAGACGAATTGCGAGAATCTGCCCGAGACACACAAATATCTGCGGGAACTGCGCGCCCATGTCGACGCGAAGTTCCCGAACCGCATGCTGCTGTCAGAGGCCAATCAGTGGCCGGAGGACGCAGCTGCCTACTTCGGAAACGGCGACGAAGCGCACATGAGTTTTCATTTTCCGCTCATGCCGCGCATGTTCATGGCGCTCCAGATGGAGGACCGATTTCCGATTATCGACATCATGGAGCAGACGCCTGCCATCCCGGAGAATTCGCAATGGGCAATGTTTCTGCGGAACCACGACGAGCTCACGCTGGAAATGGTTACTGACGAAGAGCGCGACTACATGTATCGAGTTTACGCGACCGATCCGCACGCGCGTATCAATCTTGGCATTCGCCGGCGGCTTGCACCGCTGCTTGCGAATAACCGCCGAAAAATCGAGCTGCTCAACACCCTGCTGTTCTCCATGCCCGGCACACCGATCATCTACTACGGCGATGAGATTGGGATGGGAGACAATTTTTATCTCGGCGACCGCAACGGTTGCCGCACGCCGATGCAATGGAGCCCGGACCGTAACGCGGGATTTTCCAGAGCCAATCCGCAACAGCTTTATCTCCCGGTCACTATCGATCCCGAATATCACTACGAAGCGGTTAACGTTGAGAACCAGCAGAAAAATCTTTCTTCACTGTTGTGGTGGACCCGTCGCGTGATCGCCATGAGAAAAAGCTTCAAGGCGTTCTCGCGCGGCTCTCTGGAATTTTTGAATCCAGACAATCCGAAGGTGCTGGCGTTTCTTCGCCGGTGGCACAATGAGACCATTGTAGTGGTGGCAAATCTTTCGCGTTTCGCTCAGTCAGCGGAGCTGGAACTCTCGCGTTTCGCCGGTTGCGTGCCGATGGAAGTTTTCAGTCGCAATCTATTTCGAGCCATCAGGAAAACGCGTTACGTCATCACACTTGGACCGCACGCCTATTACTGGTTCGCGCTGCATGCGCCCGTGGAGGCGCGCCGTGCGTCGAAGAAACATGTGGTACCGACTATCAAGGCACCAGCGCAGTTGGATGTGCTGCTTGGTAACAACCAGCGAGAACAGCTAGAACGCGACATTCTTCCAAGTCACATCCAGAATTCCCGCTGGTTCGGGTCTAAAGCGCGAAGTTTTCGTAATCTGAAAATCACCGAACAGCTCGCTTTTGCACCTGATGCCGATGGCGCGCGACTCTGGTTTCTCGACGTAAATTATCTGGATGCTCCAACGGAAAGGTACGCCATACCGGTCAAGATCGCCTCAGGTGAAACCGCGCACTCCCTTACGCAGAACGCGTCACAAGCGGTCGTGGCGCATTTCGGAAGAAAGAATGGCGCCATTCTTTGCGATGCCATTTGGGACGGGACGTTTCGTTCACAATTGTTCGATGCCATTGTGCGGCGTCGCACACTCAAAGGGCAAGCAGGAGAATTTGTCGGCCTCACAACTCCCGGGCTCGAGTCACAAGATTTTGATGTCTCCGACAACTCCCACGTGCTTAGCGGCGAACAGAGCAACTCTTCAATGCTCTTTGACAATAAATTTTTCCTGAAACTGTATCGAAAACTCGAGGACGGCGTGAATCCTGACGTGGAAATCACGCGATTCCTGACGGAGAAAACTGATTTTCCAAATGTGCCGGCTTTCGTCGGGGCACTCGAATATCGCCGCGCAAAGACAGACCCAACTGTTGTGTGTCTGCTCCAACATGCGATCGCCAATGAAGGCAACGTCTGGACGCTCACCGTAGACGCGCTCGGCCGATACTACGATCGTGTGCTCGAGCGCAAAGCCGATTTTCAGAACGAAACAGCGCCGACCGGTGCTCTTCTCGACGAATTGGTAGGCGGTGTGTATCCCGAAAAGGTCAAGCTGCTCGGGCAGCGCACTGGCGAACTGCATCTCGCCCTCGCATCGAGGAGTGACGACCCCGCGTTCGCGCCAGAGCCGTTTAACGCGATGGCACAGCGCTCCGTTTACCAAAGCATGCGCACATCCCTGCGCCGCGCATTCACGTCCTTGGAGAAGAAGTTGTCGGACGTTCCTGCGAAATTCCGAAGCGAAGCGCGGCAGGTGCTCGCTGCGGAAAACGAAATATTGGCTCGCGAAAAACGATTACTCGATCGTCGAACCAACGCCGCGAAAATTCGGATTCACGGCGACTACCATCTCGGACAACTGGTTTATACCGGCAAAGATTTCGTCATTCTTGATTTCGAAGGAGAACCGGCGCGCCCTCTAAGCGACCGCAAAATGAAAAGGTCAGCGCTGCGCGATGTGGCCGGCATGATGCGGTCCTTCCAATATGCGGCCTACGCCGCCCTCTGGCAGCAGGCGCTGCGCAAGGAAGACGTGCCATTCCTGGAACGCTGGGCTGATCTGTGGTACCGCCAGACGAGCAGCCTGTTTTTGTATAGTTATCTTAACACCACCACTGGAGCGACATTCGTTCCCAAGGACAGCGACGATCTTCAGGTGATGCTCGAAGCATATCTGCTCGATAAAGCCGTTTACGAAATCGGCTATGAATTAAATAATCGACCGAGTTGGGTGCTCATCCCCGTCCGCGGGATTAAACACATTTTGCAAATGGTATGAAAATGATCCACAGATTTCACGAATCATCTCAGAGAAAATCGGATTGCATAAATCTGTGTAAATCGCGGTGGATCGAAAATAGCCCAGCGCTTTAGCGCTGGGTTAGCACGTTAAGGAAGAGAGCCGAGTCCCGGCAGGGACGAAAGAATCAATCAAGCATCCGCTCGTCGTAATCTAACCCGTGGCGCCGGAGCATGGCCACAAATTCTTCACGAAATGATCGCGTGCGATGATGCTCGGTTTGATTTCGGATATAGGCGACCGTGGCATCGACTCCGGAGATTGCGATGCTGAATGCGCCATAGCCTTCCTGCCATTCAAACGAGCGCATGTTAGGAAACGTTTCGTGGATCCATTTGGAAGAATTGCCTTTGAGCAGTTGCAATGCCTTAGCGATAGAAAGCGTCGCCGGCAATGAAACAAGGAAGTGCACGTGATCTGCAGCTCCGCCGATAGCGATTGCCTTCACGTTATTTTCTCTCGCGATTCCGCCGAGATATGGCCAAAGGCGACTACGCAAGTCTGAACTGAGAACAGGTTCGCGATTCTTTGTACTCCACACGCAATGAACGAGGATACTGATGAATGAATGCATGGTTCTTTCGTCCCTCTCGGGACTCCATGGTTGGTTTATCACAGTGGCCCCAGCGTTAAAACGCTGGGCTATTATCAAGAAATCATACTAAAGACTTGCAGGGATCTAGTCCGCGTTTATAAGCACATCGAGGATCCAAGTACTAGTTGTATGAGCACATATCTTCACCAAATCGACAACGACATTGAAGCGAAACATCTCTTGAAACATCCGTTTTATCTGGCGTGGACGCGCGGGGAACTTAGCAGAGAGGCCCTCGCGGATTATGCGCGGCAGTATTACCAGCATGTTGCGGCGTTTCCAACGTATCTCTCAGCAATCCACGCAAAGTGCGATGATCAAGCAACGCGCAAGGAATTGCTGAAAAACCTGATCGACGAGGAGGCTGGCTTACCGAATCATCCCGAGCTTTGGCTCAAATTTGCGGAAAGTCTCGGCCTATCGGCGAGGGATGTACAAAAGGTGGAGACATGGCCTGAAACGAAAGCGCTGATCGACGCGTTCCGATCAGTTTGCCGCGATGGATCAACGGCAGAAGGTGTGGCGGCGCTTTACGCGTACGAAAGTCAAATCCCGGCGATCTGCGAGTCCAAGATTGAGGGATTGAAAAAATATTACGGCTTCGCCGATCCAAAACACTACGAATACTTCAGCGTGCATGTCGAAGCCGATCAGGAACACTCTGCCAGTGAGAAAAAGCTGCTGAGCGAATACGTCACGAACCAGAATTTGGAATCTGTGCGAGGATCCGTGAATCGCGTTCTCGACGCACTTTGGGGAATCCTTTCCGGGGCATGCCGTCGTCACGCCATTGCGTGCTGAAACCCGACAAATTTGGCGCTGCGTCGGCGATGTGCTGTGCGTTAGCTACAAAGCGGCGGCGCACCGGGGGATTCCGAAACGCGCGACACATGACGATTCCGCGATCGCCGTCACGTTTTGGAGTGCGGCGCTGTTGCGCCGCTTTTGCATCGCACGTTAACAGGTACGGCTCACACCCACGTCATCGAGGTCGCAAAACCAGGAACGATCGCGCTCGATGACGGCAGACCGATAAAACTTGTGGTTGGTTCGGGTCGAGCGACCCCGCGATCTTCTTGTAGTCGGAGACTGACGTAACAGGCTGTTGATTGATTTCTTCAATCACGTCATCTTTCTGCAATTCTGCGACGCCGCTGTCAGGATCGACGTCAGTGACCAAGACACCTTGCACGTTTGGAGGCAGATCAAGTTGACGCGCTCTTTCCGGAGTGAGTTCGTCCACATGAATTGATGCCAATGGGCTGTCCACCGTTCCCTGGTCGTTAGGCTGTTGCGGAGCTTGCGGCTGCGGCTGGTTTCCTCGAGGAAGAACGCGCGCGCTTTCGTAATCAACTGGTTGTTCCTTAATCTGTGTCTTGACTGTTAACGGTGTTCCGTTGCGGACGATTTGAAGCTCTACCTGCTTGTCCAACGGCGCCTCGGCAACCAGTGTGCGAAGGGCCCTAAAATTCTTAACATCGTGTCCGCCGAACTTGCGAATGACGTCGCCAGGCTGCAGACCTGCCTGTTCTGCTGGGGATCCGGAGAGCACTTCACCCACAGTCACGCCCCCGGTGTCGGCGTCGAGGGCGCCGCGCTGCGACGC